>JBDRWD010000095.1 GCA_039802205.1 candidate division WOR-3 bacterium | reverse complement strand
ATCTGATAAAATATGACGCTGGTGTTCCAAAGACTGTTGAACTTCCTGTTCCTCCAGCGAGTTATATGAACGATGGTGAAATTGTTATGAGAATAACAAAAATCCGTGGTGAATTTGCGATGTGCCATAAAGGGAATTTATATGAGTTTGAGGAAGAAGAACAAGGCGGACCTCAGGCAGTTATGAGCACACCACTGAATCTTGAATTCGGTCTCAAAGTTCTGCCGAATATCTTTACCCACAATACACGAATACAATATTCTGTTCCTACAAGGCAATGCATTAAACTTACTGTTTACGATGCAGCAGGCAGAAAGGTAAAAACCATTGTAGAAGGAAATGCCGACCCCGGTACATACTCATACAATCTTGAGTCTTCATCTCTTAGTTCCGGCGTCTACTTCCTGGTACTTAAAGGTGAAAAAGAATCCAGAAACGCCAAGGTGTTGATTGTAAGATAGTAAATAGTGGGGGGCAGAATCACATTATTCTGCCCCAATTGCTTTGGAGGTAGAGTGATATTATTATTTCTATTAACCACATTGACCAGAGAGATAATTGCTGCTGATAGTCACCACATTGACGCTTCAATAGCCTTGGATTCCACCGGTAATTCCTACATCCTTGTCTTTAAAGGCTTCCAGTCCCTACACACAGGCTATCTACACCTATATTATAAAAACAATGGTAATTGGCTGGTTGACACTATTGAATCCAATAACGTAGTATATGAAGGTGACCTTGTAATTAGCAGAGATGGCTGTGTCTGGTGTAGTTACACATTACATTGTGATACCATATCTTACTTTATAGTCGCCCACAGAGATTCTATAGGTTGGATTAAAGATACTGTGGGAATAAGAACATCAAATCAAGCCGCTAGTTTTTGGGGATCAATGATTACCACCGATTCCTCTGGGGTTCCCCATATTACCTACATCGCCTGGGCAACTTTTGATCCGGAAAAGCAGGTTGTATATCATACTTTTCTAAAAGATTCAATCTGGCAAAAGGAAATTGTAGATTCCTGCTACAATGCAAGCCCAATAGGAAGCACCATGGATATTGATACACAAAATCACATTCATATGAGTTATTTTTTAATAAATCCGTCCGGCGTCAAGTTGATGTATACCCAGAAGATTGAGAGCAATTGGTATTATACAATAATTGATTCTATGTACTATCCTCCATATTCTGCAGCGTCAATAAAAATCAATCCGGTCTCGGATTTTCCAAGCGTCGTTTATCAACATACGGATCCCTACGAATTGCTATACAAATACTACAACGGCACATCCTGGATTACTGACGTAGTTCACCCACTATCTATTATTAACTCAGAAAAGGCGTTGGATTTTGATTCATTGGGAAATCCCCGTCTCTCTTGCGATACTCCGACTGGCTCTTGTATTGCTTATAAAGATAGCCTGGGTTGGCATGAAATTCCTTTTCCTCCATTACCGCCACCTTTGAACGACTATTATGCTGGTGGGTTACGAGTCGGCCCCCATGGCACAATCCATACAGTAGCTCGGGCTGTTGATTGGAATACCTTTTATAATGAAATTCATTATATTTATGGCACTATTGAACCGGGGATTGAAGAAGATGAAAGATTAAAGGTAAAAGGTGAAAGGTTGAACTTGATGGTCTGGCCAAATGCGGTGAGGGACAATGCTCAAATTCAATGTGCGATTCCTGAAAGGCAGCGAATTAGCCTGAATCTTTATGATATTGTCGGCAGGAAGGTTAAAACGATTACCGAAGGCACTGTTGATACTGGTGTCTATTCTTATAGATTAGATTCATCCGACCTCGGTTCCGGTGTCTATTTCGTAATCCTTGAAGGCGAAAGAGAAAGCAAGCGGGAAAAAATCTTGATTGTAAGATAATAAGAGAGCGTGGGGCTTCCTGAGCAAAAGTAGGAAGCCAACGAATAAAAGGAGGCGTATATGTTGCTATTTCTGCTTTCTGCCTGGACCGTAGAAATAGTTACCGCCACCACCTCTCCACCTGATTTTTTGTGCCCTGTCATAGTGTTGGATTCGCTGGAAAATCCTTATATTCTTGTCCCAAGGAGAAGAACGGCACAGACTAATTATCTTTTGCTATTCTCAAAAGAAGGAGGAATGTGGGTTGCTGACACTTTCGAATTTAATCAAAGCGTACTGCATCCTTATTCTTTAGATATGGCGATTGATTTAGATAATCGTGTTACAGTTGTTTATACAATTTATCAACCAAGGGCTATTATCATCGCTCAAAAAAATAATTCTGGTTGGTTAAAAGACACTATTGATACCTGCTGGTCATCATGGAATTCAATTGCAATTACTTCTTCGGGTGTTCCTCATATTGTTTATCAACCCTCTGGTTTGATCTATGCATTCCGTATGGATAGCCTAATTTGGCAAAAAACATTGGTCGACAGCTATATTTATACAGAATCGGGCTGTGCTATTGATTTAGATGAACAAAATCAACCACATATTAGTTATTTCAAGATGGCGAGCAATATGGGTGATAATCTGTGGTATGCTACAAGAATCGGCAATCAGTGGTACTGTATAGAAATTGACACACCCAATGTCCCAAATTGGAATGCTACTTTAATACATCATGGGCTTGATAATCTACCTCACATTGTCTACACTCCTTCTGCTGGAATGTGGTATGCCTACAATGACAGCGTTTGGCATAGTGAATATCTTGGAAGTGGTCAAATCTATTCTCAGAAATCATTAGATTTAGATTGCCTGGGCCAACCATACATTCTCTCTACAATTAGTAACCTTACCTTGCTTACTTATAAAGATTTCACTGGTTGGCATTCTGAAGAGTTGCCTCTTACGCCAACAACGACGAAAGGTCGTGCGGGTTCACTATTCATAGGAAGAGACGATATTATTCACATTGCGAGGTTCGCTACCGATAGTAACTATCCACCTTATTGCGAAATCCACTATATCTATGGCAGACCGGAAGGGATTGAAGAGAGGAAAAGGTTGAAGGTGGAAGGTAAAGGGTTAAAGTTGATGGTTTTGCCAAGTATTGTCAGGGATAATGCTCAAATTCAATACACCATTCCTGAAAGACAGAGAATCAGTTTAGACCTCTACGACATAATCGGCAGGAAGGTCAAAACGATTGCTCAAGGCTGTGTTGAACCAGGAATTTACTCTTACCGATTCGACTCATCCGACCTCAGTTCAGGTGTCTATTTCTTGGTCCTTGAAAGCGAAAGAGAATCAAGAACAAGGAAGTTGTTGATTGCAAGATAATATGTTATCATTTTATCATTTCTACAATTGTAGAAATGATAAATTCAAAAATTTGGAGCAAGGATACTACAAATTAAACTGGGATGGAACTGATGATACGGGTAGAAAACTTAGTGAAGGTGTTTACTTTATTCGGCTGGATAATCAGGAAAAAGTTAAAACTCAGAAAGTTATTATAATGAGATGATTGATTAACGGGGCTCTCAATTTTCATTGAGAGCCCCGCAAATGGAGGTAGTTATGAATACCGACCAAAAATTCACTCTTATAATTTTTGCAACCATTGTCCCAATCATCACCTTTGCCCAGATTGAAAGGTGGGTCTATAGATACGATAGTGACAAAGGCAGTGCATCTTGCCTTCTTTACGGTGCTGATGGAAATTTATATGCAGGCGGCTATACCGTAAATCCCAACACCGCTTACGATTTTACAATCATCAGTCTATCCAATTCTGGTTTGGAGCGGTGGGTTTATAAATATTTGACAATAGCGCGCAATCGGGATGAATGCCGCTCAATTTGTTACGGTAATGATGGTAATATCTATACTACAGGTAATTGCACCACCAGCGATTCTGTATTACATCTCACGATCATAAGCCTTACTCCGGATGGCGCTGAGCGATGGGTCTATCAATATAGTGAGAGTAGTGAAGCAAATGGAATATGCTACGATGGGGATGGGAATATATATGCAGTGGGGAGTACTCAAGATAAGAAGATCCTGGTAGTGAGCGTGGCTGCAAATGGTGCTGAAAGATGGAGTTATATATATCCTACCCCTTCTGCAGAATCAGAACCCGGCAGGTCAGTTATTTGTGGTCCTGATGGAAACATCTATGTTGTGGGATATAGTGGTCCTCCATACAATACTGATGTTACTGTAATATGCCTTACCCCATCCGGTTCAGAACGATGGGTCTATCTCTATAATGGACCGGATAACTACTATGACTTTGGGTGTGATATTATCTACGCCCCAGACGGAAACCTTTACATATTTGGGAGTACCTGTTATTTTGTACCACCGGGTTATACATATTGGAATGGGCTTGCAATTTCGTTAACAAGTTCTGGAGTAGAGCGATGGACATATGTGTCGCAGACTGATCCAAGTTGGTTTAATAAGGGCGTTTATGGTGCCGATGGGAATCTTTATATGGCCGGTCTTGCTGGCTGGGATATCTTGCATTTCCTTGTTGAGAGTATTTCCGATGCTGGCACTTATAGGTGGACTTATGTTGATAATTTTAATAGCCTCTGGTGGAGTTGGACAACCTCACTTGCTTATGGAGATGATGGGAAAATCTATGTGGGTGGTAGGACTTCTACTTCTGACAGTGGTTATTTTGTCGTCAGGAAGTTTGCGGCTGATAGCACCTTACTCTGGACATATCTAAATAACCCACCGTCCGAAGATTGGGGTGTTTCAGCCAATGCTGTTGTCTATGGTCTTGATGGAAATATATACACTGCGGGAGCGACCTGGGATAGCCTCACTGGCACAGATTTTACCGTAATTAGCCTGAGTTCAACCGGGATTGAAGAAAGTAAAAGGTTGAAGGTGGAAGGTGAAAAGTTGGAGTTGATTGTTTTGCCCAATGTGGTCAGGAAAGATGCTAAAATCCAGTATGTGCTTTCTAAAAGACAGCGAATAAGTTTAAATCTTTACGATGTTGCGGGCAGAAGAATTAAGACAATTGTAGATGGTATTCTTGAGCCCGGTCTCTATTCTTGTAATTTCAGCCTCTCTGAACTTAGTTTTGGTGTCTACTTCCTAATCCTTGAAGGCCTGCATGAGTCAAAGACAGAGAAGTTGTTGATTGTGAGATAAAGAAATTTTCAAATGGATTTTTCTGATTCTCATTTCATCATTTCAACAATTGTAAAAATGATAATCTATGACCCGGGATGCAAAAAGGCATTTGAGGAAAATCCAGAGAAATATTTGAAAGAAATAGAAGAGGATAAGTAATAGTTAATGGGTTTGGGTTGGGATGCTGGATATTTAAATACCTAAAGTCCAAAAACTTGTCCTGATGGAAATCAGGATGCCTAAATCCCTAAATTTTTTGAAGTCAATGGTTAGGCGTTGTACGTTGTTGCTGCCTGTATTGTCAAAAGGTAAATGGTAATTGTTTTGAGTATGGGATTTTCTTGGGATTTGGTGCTTGGGATTTGGAATTTACTTTAGAA
>JBDRWD010000094.1 GCA_039802205.1 candidate division WOR-3 bacterium | reverse complement strand
GAAATTGTTAAGCAGTTTCCGATTGGGTTTAGAATTATTGGATAAGCTGGATTTATCCAAATACCCGTGGCTTTTTTGTTTCAAAAAGTTATGCCCAACCGAAGATTAAAAGTGAGGAGTACTCAGTGCATCGTCCCATTGACAGTATTAAAATTTTTGTTATACTTAAGCCATGGATAAGACATTGTTGATTATCAAACCCGATGCAGTAAAAAGAAATTTAGTAGGTAATATCCTCAAGCATATCGTAGATGCCGGATTCAAAATTGTGGCGATGAAAATGGTCTGGCTGACAAAAGAACAGGGAGGTAGATTCTATGAGATCCATAAGGGTAAAGAATTTTATAACTGGCTGGTGGATTTCATCTCTTCCGGACCGGTCGTCGTTGCCTGTTTGAAATCTCCTGATGCACCAAAAAGACTGCGTGAAGTCGTTGGTGCTACCGATCCGAAGAAGGCAGCGCCAGGAACCATCAGAAATCTCTATGGAACATCGGTTGGTGAAAATGTGGTCCATGCTTCAGCACCGGATGAGGACCCCCAGCGGGAAATAAACTTCTTTTTCAGTCAACAAGAGATTTTTGATTATTAATTATTGCCGGAAAAGTTTTTTAATCTTTTTACTCTTCTTTATCTCCTGTCCTCAACCCGGGACAAAAGAGATCGTAATTGAGCACCTTCCGGACCAGGAGTTGATTCTGGAGGCAGCACACCTGGCATCGCTGAAACCGCTTTATGCCTTTGAACTTCTTAAAAGAGTAAAGAATTCCCGATACACCAATGATAAATTAAAAATCCTTTTAAAGATCTATCTGGACCAGCGAGAGTATCTCCGGGCATCTGCCCTGCTTGATAGCCTTTCGGCAGAGATTGATCTGAAGGGCGATTCCACCTTAAAAGACCTGGCACTCAAGATCTTTTTAAGGGAAAAAAGATGGGAGAAGGTTTTAGACCTAACCGAGGATTCATTGCTAAAAGGGGTCGCATTATTCCGGCTTGAAAAATATGAGGAAGCAATAAATTTTCTTGCCCGGGCCAAGGAATTAAGCGACTACTCTCAACTATTCACCGCCCAATGCTATTATCAATTGAAAGATCTGCAGAATGCATTGATCACCCTCTTAAGCATTGATTCGGTGAGTTCAGTATTAGCCGCGGATTATCAACGACTCTTATTTGATCTGCTTTTAAATACTCCTAACATTTCTCTCATCGAAAGAGCAATGGCAAGGATAAAAGACAATGCATCCCGTAAATTCCTCCGTTTGAAAATATCGGAACGCCAGGGTGAGCGTCAGAGATTTCAAAGACTTGCGCGAGATTTGATTAAAAACCATCCGAGTTCTTTTGGTGCCAAATATTGTATCACGGTGTTGAAACCGAAAGATAAAGAGGAGTATAAGGAATTCGGCAAGGTAGCATTTTTACACAATGATTATCCCCGGGCGGTAAAATTTCTGGAACGAGCGGTCCGCGACAGCGATGTTAATTATTATTTGGGCAAGATTTATTACGACCAAAGAAATTATAACACTGCTTTGAATTATCTGCTGAAGAGCCGGCGTGCCGAAGCCTATTATTACCGCGCTTTGATTTTTGAAAATCGTCAGGAATATACGACTGCAATTGCAGTTTATGATTCGCTAATCAATCAATATCCGAGTACCCAGCATGCCATTAAAGCACTGAAAAGAAAGGCTTTTTTGCTGGAAGACTTGGGCGATACCCTTGGAGCGGTTGCTACATTCATCAAGGTTCGAGAAAAGACTACTAATTTTCGGGCGGGCTTTCAACTTTTCCGTATTGGCAGATTAACGGAAGCCCTGGCGATTCTCTCGCGCTATGATGAGCCAGATTTTATCTATTGGCAGGTAAGGATACGGGAGCGTCTGGGGCAGCCGGTGGATAGTTTGAAAAATTATTTACTTACAAACTATCCACTTTCCTATTATTCATTATTAAAAAATGGCGGTCTGATACCTATGGACACCGTGAGTCTGACAGGGTGGCTACAAAAATTCGGTGACACAACTGTTACTTTTGATTCTGTGGATTCCATCCATATAAAAAGGGCATTGAGGTATTTTGCAATCGGGGAAAATAATTATGCCCTTGCCGAACTCAATGCGATAACGGATAGATCACTGAGCGATTTAATAGCATTATGTCGGATTTGTTCCGCAAATGGTGATGATTATGGAGCGATAAGATTTGCTCTGGAGGTAAAAAAATGGCTGGAATATAACAACAGTTTTCGGAATTTTCCGGTAGATTTTTTACGACTGCTTTACCCGGTGCGGTATTTATTCACCATCGCCGAAAATAGTAATGACATCTGGCTTGCTTTGGCGATGATATGGCAGGAGAGCATGTTTAACCCAGAGGCGCGGAGTCGCGCCGATGCCCAGGGTTTAATGCAAATAATCCCTTCCACCGGAAGATTGATTGCCCGGGAACTTGGAATCACCGATTATTCCCTTTACAATCCCACGATTTCCATAAGGTTCGGCACTTATTATTTCAATAAAATGCTGAATGAGTTCAATTATCTCCCTTTGGCGCTGGCTGCTTACAACGCAGGACCGATCAATTTAAGAAGGTGGCTTACAAAAAACCCCAATGCCGAAATGGATGAATTCATCGAATTGATTCCATTCAGTGAAACCCGGGATTATGTGCGCCTGACCATGGCTCGGCGCATGATTTATCAAAAAATATGGGGTGATTTGTTGGAGTGAGATGCTAAAACGAGTCTATCTTGCACCCGATGAATTTTCGGCGATTACTATAAAAGAGATGTTGAAGGGCCACAATATTGAGGCAGTAATAAGGCGGTTTGAGACCACCTGGCTTGATGGTTTACCGAAGTTGATGTCTGGAGGTTGGGGCGAAGTGTTGGTCGATGAAAAAGATTATCATCTCGCCACAGAATATCTTGAAGAATTCCTGAGTCATCCGGCTTCAGATATTGACATTGAATGAAGATTCAATATAATAAAACTATGTCGGGAATAAAAAGTGCCAGACATGGCTGGCTTCTTTTGCTGCTACTTGTTTTTTTAAACTGTCCGAAACGGGTTAGTATCAAAACTACAAAACTTGAAGTTTTTTATCTCTCCTCACTCCTTGATGATATTAACCGCCCCCAACCCAATCTTGCCGGTATTCATAATCTAAATGGTGTCAAAGTTGGTTATCTGAATTTTGCCACGCCGTTCATGGCTCAGCTTTTCAATCGCCTGGGATTTTATAATCTACTTGATGAAATTTCGCTTGACTTTTTAATCACCAACCAACCGGTTCCTGGCACAAGATTTTTGTCTGTCCCCCATGACTTAGGTTACGGATTTAAAAATTATGAAGGCATTAGATTTGCAATATTCACCCAATTTCGTGATTCATTAAACATCTCGGAGCAGATAAAATTGGCGACGATCAGAGAACGGAGTGATGTGTTATGGGTGGTGAATAGAGAACAATTAAATTCCCCACCTATGGTGATTGATTTTATCATTCGGGAGCGAATGCTTCAGGATACCATGGTGAAGAAGTTAAAGTTGGAGCCAGATTCAACAATGATCAATAAAATAGAGAATTTCCGGCAATTGCTATCACAAACGCTTCAAACCCCGGTCGATATTGCCAATCAACCTTTGAGCGAGTTTATCTTTAAAAAACTAAAACAGAAATATAATGTCAATCTTATGATCTATCCGGTAAATATGATAAAGGATAACCGAGCCTGTTATTCACTGACCCTCGCTGAGTTCATGGATAAGGTTAACTGTGAGACAAAATTCAAGATCCAAGTGCTAAGCAAGACTGAGGTTAACAAAATATTGAATGATAAGATCTACGCGGTCATCGGCAATATCGCGAACCAGAATAGCGTATTGGTGCCAGATGGAGAAGGCACATATCTCTTTGATTTAATTTTTTACTAAGATGAAATTAAATTTTAAAAGACTGGCCTGGGACATCTTTGTTTTGTTATACGCAGGACTATTTTTTTATAACTGTTTGCGGCCCTACGAGAACTGGTTCTTTCCTTATCTTTATACCATGCTGTTAGTTTTATGGCTCTGTAAGGAATATTACCAGAAAAATCTTTTTTTCCAGCCAACCCATTTTCCCAATGAGGCCCATAATTATCTTTTGCGAGGATTGTTTGCATTATTTTTCTATTCTTCTTTCGTTTTTGGTATCGCCACGATCGTCTGGTGGCAAAGATATCGCATTTTTAAAAGCCCACTGTTGCCGCTGGCGGGCATTTTTCTGCTTGGACTGGGAATTTATCAGCGCGAAAAGGCATTGCACATGAATGTAAAAGATAAGGCAACCGTGGAAAAATTTTACGAGAGTTTGGGGTTGATAATTTTTTCTATGGCATTGGGTTATGATTCATATTTTTTATTGATTTACGGATTGGTTATTGGCGTGCCGTTGATAATTCTACAGATGCAACATTATATTAAGCGGTTGCAAATAAAAGCCAATTAAATAGGGGGAGTTATGATCTTTTCAGGATTGATTCTTTTGTCGTTGATTACCACCGAAGTCCCGGCAAAAATCACCTATCTGGTAGGTAATGTGATTGTGGAACGCGGTGGGAAAAAATATGCGGGTGTGCTCAATGCGCAGTTATATGTCAACGACATCGTTACGACTTATCGTGAATCCGTGTGCGAAATTCAGTTTGCCGATTACTCGCTGGTGCGGATTGAACCCAATTCCAGCATTAGGATTGAGAAAAAGGAGAAGGTAGAAAAAAAATTTTACCAGCGAATATTTGCTACGATCGGTGAGGTGATCACTAAGGTGGCGAAGTTAAACAAGGGAGATGAGATTGTAGTAAAAACAGAAGCCGCCCAGGCATACATCCGGGGGACAATATTCAAGACGACCGTCGACCAGGAAGGACGGAGTTCGTTCAGCGTCTTTGCAGGTAAAATAAGGGTGAAGAGCCTGGTGGAGGGGGCGAAAGAGTTTTTTGTGGATAAGAATTTCAGCGCCCGAATTGGTAAGGGAGAATTGAAACCGCTCGTGGAAAAATTGCCATTGGACGAAATAAAACTTTTTGCTGAGAAATACAAGGATTTCCTTGATCGTGGTAAAATCCTTGATTCATTAAGACAGAAGGCAGAGCAGGAGATAAAGGAGAAAAAAGAAGAACTGATTGAAGAAGGTAAGAGGAAGATAAAAGGCTGTATTTTTTAATTAATACTAAACTTAAAAAGGAAATATATGCCCAACAGTTTCTTCCTTTTACTATCGTTATTTACAAATCCAGTTCCTGATACCATTGAGCAAGCAGACCCTCCTGGTGTCGTATTCCTTTCCATTCCTGCCGGTGCACGGGAAACCGGGATGGGTTCAAGCGGTACTGGTAAATGTGACGATCCTGCAGGGATAAAATATAATCCTGGGGCAATCGGTTTTTTCAATAATTTTCAATTGGCAATAACGAATCAGGGACCTCCGCCGGGTGCAGGTAGATTTCTTGAGGATGCCTGGTTAAAAAGTTTGAGTATTCTTTTATATGAGGAAACAAAAAATCTTACCCCTGAACCACCTTGGCTCGGCTGGCTCATTTATGGTATGCGGTATATTTATGGTATTTGTGTTTGTCCGATAAAAAATTATGGAATCTTTGGATTGAATTATCTATATTTCACTACTCTGAGTACTCCTCACTTTTTCCTCCCCCTTTGATGGGGGAGGATTAAGGTGGGGGTGATAAAAATGGATTTGTCTCTTGATTCTTTTTCAATTTGTTTTAA
>JBDRWD010000093.1 GCA_039802205.1 candidate division WOR-3 bacterium | reverse complement strand
TTTCTACACGCCGTTACCCGAGGAATATTTAATATCTCAGAAAAATCATCCGCAGTCAATGCCTTCTTATCTAATAAGATTTCAATCATCCTAAGTCTGGTCTTGTTGGCCAATCCCTTAAATAATTTTAGTAAAAGATTCATTTCTCACCTAACCTTTAAATACCTGTCCACAAATGCGAATTTGTGGTTTGTCAATCTTCAGTTTGAAAACTATTATGAATTATATTTAAAACCATAGAAAAATCAAGGAGTAATTGTGCAAAAATGCGAATTTGTGGAATAGTAATTGTTATCGTGTGAGGTGAATTTCTCCCTTCTGTCATTCTGAGATTCTTCACTCCGCTTCGCTCCGCTCAGAATGACAAAAGGGGGCTCCGTACAGAATGACAAAAAATGTATATCCGTGTAATTCGTATATGTCCATTTTATGCGTAATACCAGATTTTCAGATTCATCCCGTTAGAGGGCAAACCCCTCTAACGGGATTGCCAGATTTCCAGATATTCAACAAATTGCTACCTCGCAGGCGAACCACAACGAAACCCGATGTCACAGTAACTCCACGCAGGCAAGTAGCTGTTGCGATTCGCGCACCGCATGTCCCTGGCGCCGTAGCACCACGCCCCGCCACGCACCACACGGAATTCACCAGATGAAGGACCTTGAGGATTGTTAATCGCACTCCTGCCATAATAATTCTCATCATACCAATCACTACACCACTCCCAAACATTACCCGCCATATCATAACAACCATAAGGCGATACACCACGCTCATAAGTACCAACCGGGGAAGTGAATTGATAGCCATCATTCACTGATTTATCGCGCCAAGGGTAATCCGTTTTTTTATCCGCATAATTACAGCGCGCAAACCCACCTGAACCTGGCTTTTCATTCCCCCAGGGATATTTCCTTCCATCAGTTCCCCTTGCCGCCTTCTCCCACTCTGCCTCGGTCGGTAATCGCAATCCTGCCCAATCACAAAAAGCCTTGGCATCCTCCCAGGAGACATTGACCACTGGATAATCAGGGAAGTTGGTAAAATAATTCGGCATTGCGGTAAAATCAGGGTCAGGTGGATAACTTCTACCTGTCGCATCACAGAATTTCTTATACTGGGCATTGGTAACCTCATATTTGCCAATATAATATTCATCAAGATAAACAGTATGCACAGGTTTTTCGTCATCATCGCCATCGTTGGAACCCATTGTAAATGTACCGGCCGGAATCTTTATCAAGATTATCCCGGTTTTTTCATGGCGATATTCTTCGTAGCCTTTTGAATTTTTGCCCAGATAGGTAAGACCGGGGCGAGACGGCACAGGGCTGGGTGCTTCAACACCGCCAACCCGCCTTGCAATGACCTTAAAGACAAAATTATCTCCGACCAAAGAATCAAAATCTGCACCTGCATCCCAGATGATGTGTTTATTTTTACCTGGAGAAATCTTGGAACCATAATCGCCAGAAAGGGTCTGAGGAAGAATGCTAAAACTTCTACCACCATCACTGGAAAGGGTTAGCGAAACACTAAATTCCCTGCCACCCTCAGTATCTGAAAGGTCGTAATAAATATCTACCAGATTTGAACCCTCTCGCTGACTGAACCTGACATTCTCAATGATAACACCAGCATAAGCAACAGTCAGAAGGAGAGAAAAAGAGATGTATTTCATATCCATCTACATTTTACTCAAGAACTATCTAAAATCAAGTGGGGATTTTTTTGCCACTTACCTGTGCAAAAATGCGAATTTGTGGAATGGTTAATTTCATACTTCGCCATTCCGAAGTCCGGTATGAATTTATTTAAGGCTCGTTTCGGAATCTCATTTAACCTTGCCGACCTTCAGGTTTGCCTTTGTACCTAATGGCTCGGGAAAGACCTTCGGAGTCTGGGTATAGCCCAATCTTCTGGACTCCTGCAAGATTTTGGGCTGGCAGTAGTTGTAGAGTTCGCCAAGGGTTATCCAGTTGTCGCCATTGGCATCGGCTTCGCCACGCAGACCTTTTAAGAAATAGTAAGTGAACAATCCATGTCTCTTGGAATCTAAATCCTGACTGATTTCACTGGCATCAGAAGCAGTGATTACTGCTACTTTTTTCAATGTCTCGGGAATTTTTACGGGCACCAAAGGCCTCTTGCCCTCTTCTATCACTGACCTGCCACCCGCACCAGAAAAACAGGCATCCAATGCAACGACAATGTTGTCGCTTGGCAGTTTCTCTAAGGCGCCATAAAACCTTGATAATGGATATAACTTTGAAATAAATCCCGGCTCGCCATCGTAAGGCACCAAATACGCATCACCTTTTTCTGGATTTGGTGTCCCATGACCGGCAAAATAGACAAAGACAAAGGAATTTTTAGTGACATTGCGGGCAAGCCATTCTTCAATGTAGGCAGTCAGGTCGCTTAAAGCAGCCTTCTCATCCGTAAGCATCATAATATTTTCATTTGGAATGCCACAGACATTTATCAAATAATCCCTTATTGTCTCAGCATCCCGTTTGGCATATTTTACCTTCGGAATCTTTCCTGACCGATAATCAGAGATGCCAATAATTACGGCGTATGCATCCTCCCTTCTAAAAGAAGTGGAACTCAACGGCTGGTCAACATCAATTAGGGTGGAGATGACCTCTCGCTCCCTTTCTACCTTTGCTGGTTGCATTGCAATTAAAAGTTCACATTCTTTAAGGGCATCAAAACCTTGTGCTTCAGTAACCCTAATTATCAGATTCGCATTATCAGGCTCAATCTTATAAGGCAGAACTGCCTCAAAAACCGCCATCTTTTCAGCGCCAGCAGGAATATCACCAATAAACTTTTCTCTGCCCCAATAATTCAACGCCTTACTCTCACCAGAGAGAATGACCTTAACCCCTTGGGCAGTTCCTTCACCATGGTTTTTGACAACCACTTTTAAACTAATCTTTTCCCCACCGGAGAGAATTCTGTCGCCATTTTCGTCATTAATAGTATAATTAAAAACCAATCGTGGTGGAATGTTAAACACTGTTGCAGGTGGTTTTTTATAGCTAATTTTACCAATACCTATTATTTCTCTGGCGTAGAGCGACACGGGATAACCAGAATGCAGTTGATTAGCTTTTCGCCAATCTTCAAAGGCAAGGTTTTTATTACCTAATTTATGGTGGGCATCTCCTCTTAAGACTGTAAAACATCGCATTTTTTGGTTCTTTCTCTATCCCTTTCGTGCAATATTCAATTACTTTTTCATAGTCTTTTTTACAAAAGGACTTTAAGCCTAAAATTGCATCATTTTGACTGCTTTTAGGTGTCTTCGTGAGAACTGCCAAACCCGCGTCACAGTATTTTACAGCATTAGAATAATCATCTATTTGACGGTATACTTCAGCTAAAACACAATACGCTTCTGCTGAATTATATTTAAGTTCTATCGCCTTATTACAATCCCTTATCGCCAAATCGTATTCTTTTTTGAAAAGATAGATCATCCCACGTGCAATATAGTATGAATAACTGTCAGCCATATCTGGTTCAACTTCTAATGCCTTGTTGCAATCATTTATTGCCGAATCATATTCGCCTTTACCAGCAAAGGCCTTAGCACGTACAATATACGCTGTAGCTAAATCAGTTTCAAGTTCTAATGCTTTTTCACAATCTTTTATTGCCTTATCATATTCACAGTTCATCACATAAAAAACACCTCTGTTGGCATAAGCCAATGCACATGGTAGAAGTTCAATCGCTTTATTTAAATCATTCATTGCCAAGATATATTCATTCGTTTGTGCATATGCTAGGCCCCGAAATAAATATGCTAAATAAAAATCGCACTTTAAATCAATTACTTTATTAAAATCACTTATTGCTAAATCATATTCGCATTCGGCCATAAAAGCATTACCCCGTAGGAGGTATGCCGCTGGTGCCAAATCGGGTTTTAATTCCAACACTTTATTAGCCTCTTTTATCGCTAAATCATATTCGCCCTCATAAAGATAAGCATAACCTCTATATAAGTGCACCTCAATAGCATCAGGGTGTAACTCCAATGCCTTATCATAGTCTTTAATTGCTAAGTCGCACTTCCCTTTAAGTACATAGCAGTTACCCCGATTAACATATGGTTTGATGAATTCCGGTTTAAGCTCTATTGCCTTATTATAATCATTTAATGCAAGCTCATACTCTTTCTTTTGAAAATAAGCATATCCCCGATTATTGTAAGCAACAGCATCTTTAGGATTTTTTTGAATATAAAGCGTATAATAGTATATAGCAGTATCATGTTTGCCCTCCTTGTCCGCTTGATATCCTTTTTGGAAATAAGACGGAGTACAACCAAGCAATGTTAATATCACTAATTTTACCACAATCTTCACCCTACCCATAATTCCTCCTGAACTTTCTTATCTCAATTAAACACTATTGATGGTTAATTTTTCCTCCGTTGCCACCAAGCGTCTTACCTTCAATTTGTATTTCTTGATAATTGCTTTTGATTCCTGCGCAATTTCATCTATTACAGCCTTCAATTTTTTATCTTTTGTTGACTCGTAGTGTTCTTCCCTTATTTTGTGAAGTTCAGCCATTGTTTTTGGTTCTCTAATCATAACCAATCACCTCCTCGGGGATTGAAATTATTATTCCTTTATAGCCCTCCAATGTGGCTAAAGCATTTACTTTTACTTTGGTTTTGAGTTTTACAATAGCCTGATAGAGATTCAATTTGGCAAGCAGACTTTCTCGTTTACTCTTATCTTTTGTTCTATTTATTTCGGTGATAACAATATCAGAAATAAAGATGCCATATTTCTTCGTTGTAATTTCATCAAAGAATTTTTTGGTGACATCTCTGAATTCAGGGGTATCATCAGCAAGTAAAAAATTCCAGACTGATGTCTCTAAGTACAATTTCAACCTTTTCATAGCAATATCCTACTCTGATTAGAAAACAAAGTCAACCCCTCCAGCAAAATCCTTACCCTACCCATAATTCCTCCTTTTACACTCAAACTCCAAAAATCTTTTTTATCTCTTCTATCACAAATCTTGCATCTGCCTCTGCTTTCAGGGCGTCATTCTCGCTGAATTTTATTTCTAAATAAAAAGAAGGACCTCTGGTTTCAGATAACCAGAGAGATATCTCTTCTATCTTTTTCAAAACTTCATCTGCTACAGGCACTTTTTCCTTTGCTCTTCTTGCGAAAATATCGCCAATATGATGAACCTTGGGATAATCAAAGCCTAATATCTTTAAAGCACCTTTGAGGGCAAGTTCTACAACCTCTTGAGAGCGACGGACTACTAAGTTATAGTTTTTATTTCGTAATGCATTGGCGACATCGGCTTCAAATATTTGCTGGGCTTCATTTATAAGTTCTATTCCACTTTCCTTATTCGTCATAATTCAAATTCCTCACCAAATTTCAAATCGGGTTTTAAATCCCAATACCAGCGACCATCATCTAATACGATTTTTCGAGAACCGAGTTCCTCAATCCGTTTCTTGAATTCATTTAGCTTTTCCCTAAAAAACCTTGTCGGGTCATAAAGAATTATCCCCTCATCTATTATGTCTAAATATATATTACGATTTTTTAGAGCATCCTCATAAGTTAAAATAAGATAGGAAAAATACGGAACTAATCCATTACGAGAATATTCTTTAAAGATTTCGCTCATCTCAAGATTTTTCTGCGCTTTTATAATAGGCTTAAGCTTCTTATAATAACTTGTATCCACATCTTTTACCACAATAAGAAGGTCTATATCACTGTTTATGGCTGCCGAACCCCTCGCCACTGAACCATAAAGAACAACTGAAATTAAGGAATCACCAAGTTCATTTTGAAGAATAGATATGTAGGCTTCCAGTAATTTTTTATAAGACTCATAACCAATCTTCATAATGTGATTATATATTATTTTCCATTTCTGTCAATAGACTATATCTCTGAGTACTCCTCACTTTTAATCTTCGGTTGGGCATAACTTTTTGAAACAAAAAAGCCACGGGTATTTGGATAAATCCAGCTTATCCAATAATTCTAAACCCAATCGGAAACTGCTTAACAATTTCT
>JBDRWD010000092.1 GCA_039802205.1 candidate division WOR-3 bacterium | reverse complement strand
GACTTTAGGTATTTAAATATCCAGCATCCCAACCCAAACCCATTAACTATTACTTATCCTCTTCTATTTCTTTCAAATACTTCTCTGGATTTTCCTCAAATGCCTTTTTGCATCCCGGGGCACAGAAGTAATACTTCTTGCCCTTATATTCAGTTGTCCATTTTGCGGTCTTCTCTGAGACCAGCATCTTGCAGACCGGGTCTGTTGCCATAATTACCTCCTTTCGCTTTGCTTCGCAAAGCCCGTAAATTCACACGGATAAATTTTTCAAAACGTCCAACTCAAAACGAATCATAAATTCTAAGGACAACCAACAAATGCCCCTAAAAATTAGGTATTTAGGCATCCTGATTTCCATCAGGACAAGTTTTTGGACTTTTAGGTATTTTAGAAATATCCAGCATCTTAACCCCAACCCACTACCCATCATAGTCCTTTATTTTTGGTGTGTATCTCTTCAAAATCAACGACAGACTCACCACCGTCACTGAACTCATTGCCATTGCTAAGCCGGCGAACTCGGGTTTGAAGGTAATCTTGAAAAATGGATATAGAATGCCGGCAGCAACAGGAATCAATATTATATTATAGAAAAATGCCCAGAATAGATTCTGTTTTATTCTTGCCATCACCTTTCTTGCAAGTTGAATTGTTGCTACAACATCGGTCATTTTATTTTTGACCAATACGACATCACCGCTTTCTATTGCTATGTCTGTGCCACTACCTACAGCAATTCCTAAATCTGCCTGGGCAAGTGCTGGTGCATCGTTTATTCCATCACCAACGAATGCCACTATTTCACCCTCATTTTGTAATTTTTTTATTTCATCTGATTTATTCTGGGGTAATATTTCGGCTATGAATCTCTCAATCCCGAGTTCATTTGCAACTGCTTCTGCGGTCTGTTTATTATCACCGGTGAGCATTACCGGTTTGAGGTGCATCTTCTTTAAATATGCTATTGCCTGTTTTGCCTCGGATTTAATTATATCAGAAATGGCAATTGCGCCGATGAGTTTTTTATTAAAACCAACAAAGACCAGGGTTTTGCCTTTATTTTCAAGTTTCTTTATTTCATTTTTTATATCTTCAGAAATTGTTATCCCATTCTCTTGTAGAAAATTTTTACTCCCAACAATTGCGGGTTTTCCTTCAATAAATCCTTTTATTCCTTTACCTTCTACTGTTTCTATATTTTGCGGCTCAACCAATTCTATTTTCATCTCTTTTGCCTTATGCACAATCGCCTCAGCAAGGGGATGAAGAGAATTTTTTTCAAGTGACCCGGCAATTCTTAACGCTTTTCTCTCTCTACTCTCTACTCGCTCCTCGCTACTTTCAATTATCTCCGTTACTTCCGGCTTTCCCATTGTCAGCGTTCCGGTTTTATCAAAAACCATGGTTGTAATTTTTTCCGCAATTTCAAGTGCTTCGCCATTTTTGATCAAAATCCCCAATTCTGCGCCCCTGCCAATTCCTACAGTCACTGCAGTCGGCGTAGCAAGACCTAACGCACAGGGGCAGGCAACGACCAGAATAGAAATTAAGATGCTCAGTGCAAAATGCAATGATGAACCGAAGCCAAAATACCAGAGGGTGAAAGAGACGATAGCAATACCCAAAACAACTGGAATAAAATAACTCACCACCTTATCCGCAATTTTCTGTACCGGCGGCTTTGAGTCCTGGGCTTCCTCAACGAGTTTGATAATCTGCGATAATAAAGTTTCTTTTCCAACTTTTGTAGCACGGAATTTTATCACGCCATTCTTGTTTATCGTTCCACCAATCAATGTATCACCTTTTCTCTTCAATACGGGTATCGGCTCGCCCGTGATCATAGATTCATCAACTGAACTCATTCCTTCAATAACTTCTCCATCCGTTGCTATCCGTTCTCCAGGTCTTGAGATTATTATATCACCGACCTGGACTTCGTCAACTGGTATTTCAGTTTCAACATTATCTCTTACCACGATCGCTGACTTTGGCTTTAATCCAATCAACTTCTTAATCGCCTCAGAGGTTCTACCTTTTGCCTTTGCCTCAAGATACCGCCCAAGAGTTAAAAATGTTGCAAGCAGGACCGCGGTTTCATAAAACATAAATTCTTTATTCAGGATTATATTAAAAGTTCCCATTACACTTGCAATATATGAAACACCAATACCCATTGAATACATCACATCCATATTTAGAGATTTATTTTTTAGTGCCTGGAATCCCGCTTTGAAGATGGGCGCGCTGATATAAATAAAGGTAGGGGTTGAGATTGCAAACAGCAAATAGTGTATGGGGAATTGGATATGATGCATTGGAATATACATCAAAACCATCAAAGGAATGCCGATGATAAAACCGATTATAAACTTACGCTTTTTCGCATTGAGGTCTTTCTGCCTTAATTCTTCTTCTTTCCTTAGGTCTATCTCTTCAGCAAGTCCCAGAAACTGATAACCAGATTCTTCTATCGCCTTTTTTATTTTATTTATGTCAACAATTGCCGGGTCGTAAGTAACTGCTGCCTTCTCAGTTGCCAGATTCACTACTACATCAATTGTGCCATCAAGATTCTTTAATGAATTTTCCACTGTGCTCACACACATTGCACAGTGCATTCCGCCAACTTTTATGATTTTCTTTTCAGGCATTCTAATTTTTCCTTCCTTTATGCAAGTATGCAAGGCTAAAGCCTTGCCCTACGTTTTTATGTCTTGCGAATTAGAAATTTCAAAATACCACCGTTTTTCTCAACACTTAAGAGTTCATTGCCGGTTCGCTTGCAGAATGCCTTTATGTCTTCTTCTGCAGCAGGGTCATCAGCGAGAAGTTCAAGGATTTCGCCTGATTTTAGTTTATCAAGTGCCTGTCTGGTCTGAAAGATTGGCTGGGGGCAGAAAAGCCCCACACAATCAACAACTGCAGTCGGGTTGGATGCCATTTTTTCTAAATGCAAATCCCCTTCCATCTCCCTTTACAAAAGGGGGATAAAGGGGATGGCAATATAATTGGACCTATATTTCTTCGAGCAGCGTGGAAAATGTGTCGTGGTGTTCTTCTTCGTCGGTCAAGATACCCTCAAACAGTTTGCGTGTTACCTCATCACCTTCTTTTCGTGCCTTTTCAATTATCTCTTTATAGAGTTTAATTGCTCCTTCCTCGTCCTTTTTATCTTGTTCGATCCTCTCTTTAAGAGTATCTCCAACATTTATCGGTTCTGGTTTTGTTGTGGGCTTGCCACCGAGATAATTCAATCTTTCCGCAATCGCTTCAGCATGTTTCATTTCGGTTATCGCGATTTTTTTTAATTCGTCTTTAACAGCAAACCCTTTTATGCCTACCACCTGGACATGCTGCCACATATATTGAATTGAGACCTGCAATTCCCGGGCAATTGCCCGATTCATTAAATCGAGTAATTCTTTTGATGCCATTTTTTCTCCTTTCTACTTCTTTGTAGTTTTTTTCTTTTTAGGAACCATTTCAGTTCCACAGCAGATAATGGGATGTGCTTCGGCACAGCCACAGACATTATCTACTGTTACTGAAAGACCACAGACCTTACATACATATTTGGTTCCTTTTTTTATGGGTGCTTTTTTTGCTTTTCTCATTTTGAACCTCCTTGTGACTCATGATTGAACTGCATTAATTATTTTTTCAGCAAATAAATGATCGGGAAGAGCGCCTTCAAAAGTAATGGTTTCGTTAATCACCACTTTAGGCACGGCAAAAACAGCATAGCGCTGGGCGAGGTGTGGAAATTCTTGGGCGTTTATCGTTTCGGCAGTAATTAATGAACTTTCCATAGCGAATTTAAACGCAGTTATTGCCGCTGCTGGACAATACGGACAGGTAAGTGTAACAAAGACCTTTATCGCAACGGTTTTCGCTATTGTTTTTATTTTCTCCTTTAACTCTGGAGCAAGATTGGAATCACGATTTGATATTAATTTTATTGTTTCAAGTAAAGTCGAAAATTCGTAGCCCGCAGGCAACCCATAGAATCTAATACCATAATCAATATCTCCCTGAATTATGTTTGCAGGTATTTTATCTATTTTCAATTCTTCAGCTTTAGATTTATCTTTGAGAAAATCATAAATTTCAATTTTTATCTTATCGGTTAAACTTGCCAACTCTTCCATTAATATTCGATTATCTTTACAATTTTCGCATTCAAGTGTGGGCATAACAATTGGGGATTCCTGTGTGAAAACAATAATTTTAACTACTTCTTTAAGTCCCCCCAAGATTTTCTTCACTTCATTCTTTACATTATCATCAAGCAAACTCATTCTTTCCTCCTTTCATTCTTTCTCCCACAGTGCGGGCATTTTTCAAATTTAATGTTGAAGAGGTTTTTGCACTCTGGACAGATTACCAATTCGATATTGCAGGTCGTGCAGAAAAGGGGTTCAAAACATCTCATGATTAATTCACTTTCACAGAATGGGCACTTACATTTTTCCGGCATCTCTCTGCTCCTTCTTTTTTAAATAATCCTCTATCGCCTTATGGAGTGCATCCGCTCCAAGATTAGAGCAGTGCATCTTGTTCGGCGGTAGACCACCAAGTTCTTGGGCAACGAGTTCATTGGTAATCTTTAATGCTTCTTCAATCGTCTTACCCTTTGCCATTTCACTCACCATTGAAGATACCGCTATCGCTGCCCCACAGCCAAAGGTTTTGAATTTAACATCTACAATTCGGTTGTCTTGAACTTTGATGTAAAAAGTCATCATATCACCGCAAACTGGATTGCCGACTTCACCGATTCCATCGGCATCTGGAATTTCGCCAACATTCCTTGGGTGTTGAAAATGATCCATAACTTTTTCGGAGTAAAAAGGCATTTCACCTCACTTTCATTTGTTATTAGTATAAAGGTGTAAACTGGGCGTCCGCCCAGTATTCTTCTTTTAATAAATTCATCTGTTTTGTAATCGCCTCTAAATGCCTTTCTTCCCATTCTTGGAGTTGCTGGAAAAGTTCTTTTGCCAGAGGATCGTCAGATTCTTCTTTCATTTTTCGATAGAAGTCTATTGAATTAGATTCTAAAAGCGCCCCAATGCTTAAGGCGGACATCTCAAAATGCCTTTCTTTTATGCGCATTTTAATTTCTTCAGTAAAGATCGGACTCTCACCCACAAATGTTGATGGTGTTCCCAATTCAATCTTGGCGAGCCAAACATTCTCTTTTAATAAATGTTCATATTGCCTTTTTAATTCATTAAAATGTTTAATTTCATCTTGAGCGAGTGTTTTAAAAACTTCTTTGCCCTTGGGGTCTTCGGTCTTTTCCGCTGCAACTTTATAAAATTCAATTCCATTCAATTCAGTCTGCATTGCAATCTTTAATCCTTCAAGTGTCATTTTTAAGTCCATATAACCTCCTAATTTTTTTCTCCTTCCATAGTGAATTCCCTGATTCCGAACCAGAATCCGGTTTGTTCAATATGATCAATCTCTGCCTGGATTAAATCATAGTGGGATTCTTCCATTTCAATTATTCGGTCAAAAATTTTAACTGCTTCAGGATCGTTGAGATGTTTTTTATTTTCATTATAGAATTCTATCGATCTTTTTTCTAAATCCAGTGCTGTCTTCAATGCTGAAAGCTCATCCATACCTTCTTCACCTTTGGTTTTATCTATACTTCTTATCATCGGCGCAATTTTTTCAATCGTTGATTCTGGAATATTTTCGCATACCCAGATTTTGTTGCACATAATACTATCAAGTTCTTTCTCCAGGACATCCATATGAAGATATTCATCCTTTGCAAGCCTGATAAACATATTCTTACCTGTGGGGTCTTTTGTCTTGAAGGCGAAATCAAGGTAACTTGCAATACCATTTTTTTCTATCTTAATACCAGTTTTAAGAATTTCTATTGCTTTTTCCATTTTTACTCCTTTAATATTCTACATAGTTTAGACACAAAGTCAAGCTGAAGGTTAACTGATACATTATAATTTTTTCTTGACGAAACTGCGAAGTATTTATATGATGGAGTGAGGAAGTTCTATGAAAAAAAGAATTTACCTTATCCCGCCAGATAATTTAAAACAAACCGCTATTTGAGGTAAAACCTCCTATACTTTTAAAATTAGCTCGAGAAATACCATGGATGATGAAATCTAATAATCGCATGCCACCTCTT
>JBDRWD010000091.1 GCA_039802205.1 candidate division WOR-3 bacterium | reverse complement strand
AGTCCTCTCCACTGCTATAAAAGGTTTGTCAATAATTAAATTCTTACTTTACATCCCCCTTTCTTCAGATTATAATTTCCTGGTCCGAATCATACCTAACGGTTAAACCAGACTGCTATACGGTCATATAAGACCAAGGTATCTATTCGGAGTGGCTGGGCTGCCTAATCTTTCTATTAATCATTCAGTGATTAAGCGGAGAGAGAGGCTTACCCAGCCATTCTATTTCTCGCCCGACAAGTAGCATAATCAATCTGCTCACGCAACATATAATAAACAATGTTGGTGCGAGATACCCTAAGATTTAAAAATATTTATCCGCAGGCTAAAGCCTGCGCCTACCATTTTACTGGTTACCGCCCAAGAATTTCTCTATTTAAGTATCAATCCACTAAAGAGGAACTTAGAGTGAAATTTCGGATTGCGAATTGCGGATTGAGGACTTTTGTCTATAAAACAAATAGGAATCAAAATTGTATTGCAAATTTACAGTATACAACAAAGAGAATTTTGAATGATATTACAAAATGTGAATTTGTATCAATCCGTAAAAGTAGGTTTCAAATAAATATTAAGAGTTGAGTGCGCTGGGGAGTTGACATATCGTAAAACTTGAGTAAAATTATTCTATGAAAAAATTACTTTTCGTTTGTTTTACAATTTTTATCTGTGCTCATAGCGAAAGTTATTTTATAGGGGTCTATTATTATCCCTGGTATGATTATAATCGCCACTGGCAGGAAGGATATTTGAGAAAAAAACTTTTGATCTTTCAACCTCCCCTTCTCGGCGAATATTCCTCACGCAGCACTACATTGATACAAAATCATCTAAATTGGTCTTTGACCAATGGGATTGACTTCTGGGTGGTGTCATGGTGGGGACCGAATAGTTGGGAGAATACTACAATTCTAAATTACATCGCACCACAACTTAATGGCAGCAACTTGAAATACTGCTTGTTCTATGAAACAACCGGAAGACTTGGCGACCCACCAATAAATTTTGACAACCCTACAATTTTCAATACTTTCATTTCTGATTTTGTATATATTGCGCAGCATTATTTCAATCAACCAAATTATCTCTTCTGGAATGGTAGACCCGTAGTCTTTATCTATCTCACACGTACTTTTACAGGGAATTATGCGGGCGCTATTGATTCGGTCCGAACATTATTACAGAATCAAGGTTATAATGTTTTCTTAGTTGGTGATGAGGTATACTGGGGAACACCTAATCAAGCGCGCATCGCCTGTTTTGATGCAATAACGAGTTATAACATGCATGGTCCTTCTCAATATGCCGGGTATCCTGCTAATACCAATTTTTTAAAAAATGTCAGTGCTAAATTCAATGAATATAAAAATATAGCCAATTCACTTGGTGTACGGTTCATCTCTAATGCCATGCCCGGATTTAATGACCGCGGAGTGAGGCTTCAAGCCAACCATTATGCAATTCCCAATCAGTATAAACAAACTTGGGACCATACTACAACATTCCGACGCTCACTCATAACATCAAAGATTCATTTAGACAATCAAATAGGCCGATGGCTGGTTATTACTTCCTGGAATGAGTGGCATGAAGATACCCAGATTGAACCAACCATCCTAACCGATACCTGTTCTCGCGATACCAGTTCTACCGGCATTGCTTATACCCAGGGTTATGTTTACAAAGGATATGAATTTGACCTGCTGAATACATTGAACTATATTTTTGGTGAAACCGATAGCATTTTATTTTACACGAGTTTTGAGAATGGAGAACCATTGCCTTTTGCAGATTCTGTTTACTCATCACAGGGTGTAGATGGATATGGTTCTGCCCCGCGGCCGGAGGCAGGACGGGTCACGCAAGAATATGGGGTTCCGGTCCTTACGGGCAATTATTACCTGAGAATTGCAGGCGAAGATATAAGTTCAACCCAGAATTCCTATTGTAAATATCTGCTTTTCGATATTCCGAATATACCTATAGACAAAGCCACCTTTTTGAGTTATTTCATCTATCCCTATCAAAAAATCCATTTGATGTTAGGAATCATTACTACGGATGGGCTTGAATTGCAATATTCTGAGTGTATAGACCAGAATGAAAATTTAATGAACCCGGAAATAAGAAATGAATCAATCGGTAATTGGTGGTATATTGAAGTAGACCTTTATCCTTTGCTGAATAGAGTGATTGACAAAATATATTTTGTTTATGATGATAACCCGAATTCAGAAATCGGAAATTACCGATGCTATGTTGACGATGTCAAAATTCTCACCAAAAAATTAGGGAATGTTCCAATAGGAGAAAGAGAAAGAATGTATAAAATAAAAAGTCCAATAATTAAAACCAATGTTTTTTACGGCAGATTACCAGAAATATTTAAGAGTGGCAATATTAAAGTTTATGATATTGCCGGGAGGGCGGTTAATAAATTAACCAATAATGGTGTTTATTTCGTTCAAAAGGATAAAGTATTACAGAAGATTATTTACTTAAAATAAATTATTCAATTTGCCAAATTGAGCTTCAATAGCAGAATTAAGAATTTTACAACCAATTCTTGATAAAAAGCCCCGGCATTAAACCGGGGCTTCAATTTTAAGTTTTTTTTTTTGCTACCGGGTCAGGACGAATTTCTGGGTAATCATACCATCATCTTTCTCAAGAACGACAAAGTAAATGCCATCAGAAAGTGCTTCAGCCCGGGGATTCCAGTTGAGAACGGACATTCCATTTTTGATTTCAATCCTTGCAACAAGTCTACCATTGATATCATAAACCTTTAAGAAGTTGCTCTTAAGGTTTGTAGGATTGATTTTGAATGTTACCACATCTCGGACCGGATTCGGAATTACTTTCAGCAATTTACTCTGAGCAACATTCTCTTTTTCTGATTCCTCTACAGGTGTAAGTGGAGTATAAAATCCTTTTACCTTAACAACCTGATTGACATAGGAACCACTGATTTGAACAATCGTGATCCAGTAGTTCCCATCACGCGGGTCAAATTCAATACCCCTGATGTTCCAGCCAGGATTTAGGAGGAATTTATTGCCGGTAAATACCGGTGGTGTGCCACGAAATTCAACAACACCAACACTATCAAGTATCTGGCTCGCATTGAACCAGGTTTGAACATTGACAAAAGAATTGCCTAAACTATCATAAGCAAGACAGCGGGTATTCAAATAGCCCTGTATTGGACTATTATATTGAGTTGCAACACCGAGCGTATCACCGATATAAATAAGCTGAGTGGCACCGAGTGCGGTTCTTCTATCCGCATACCACATTGTATTGGGTGGTTTAAAGGCAAGACCGACTGGATAATCCTGGGCAGGATTGCTGAATTGTCTGAGAATTGCACCGGTAGATTTGTCAATCTTCCAGACCATCTTCTGTGGATAATTACAGACATATAGTCGGTCATCATATCTGCTGTAGGTTATATCCACAACACTATCTTCGGGACCGGTGATTACCCCCAGATATGTAACAAAACTATCCGAAGAATACTGCCTTATCTGATTGGAATAAAAGTCAAGGACATATATCCTATCACCCTGACGGTCATAGGCAAGACCATAAATGAATTGGGTGCTCGGAAAATTGGGGAGATACTTAGGACCCCAGATGATTGTACCTGGTGCTACACCTACCTGATAGGAGAAAGTTCTAACCCAGGTACTTTCAGCAGAAGTGAGAACAAGCTGGAAATCAGCAATATGACCAGGCGGGGTTGAGGCATGGACTGATAAATCATAAGGGTCTGAAATATTATTGGCGCTCATTCCTGCATTCATTGTTCCGTAAGTGTAGGTTGAATCGGTAATTGTAATATAAGGTGAAGTGGTTCTCAATTTACCCTGGACATTTGTTGCTACATTGTTTCCGATATTCTTGATATAAGTAACAATACCAGCATACTCACCAGGATCAAGTTTGCCATTGCCATTGTTGTCGTTTACAACCTTGGTGCTATCTAAGGTAAGGAATGGTTTGTTGCTTAAATAAAGGAGTTGGACATCATCGGCGAAGACCTTCGCCAATTGCTGTGCCCCTCAACAAGTATGGGCAGTGGTATCATAAAAAGCAATTTCAATCTTTTGAACATTCGCCGGATTCACACCAGGTAGATTCTGCAACTCACTCGCCAGACTGAATGAATGAGTATGCCAGAGCGAATCATTCACCATAATCAGATGGCAGGTTGGAGTATTCTGCCAAGGACAGGGCGCAGTAAACTGACAGATTCGAGTCTCACCTAAAAGAACACCACTTGAATTACGATAGCCAATTATAACCGCAGCAGCCGCGAAGGTCAATGTATCCGCATTATTATCATAGGCATAGAGTTTTGCCTTGACCGAAAAGGTGATATTATTTACCGATGGAATATCAACAATCTGTTTCACCCGGGCATAACCACTACTCGTCTGTTTTTCTACACGCAGCTCATAATCAGGGTCTGGTTCATAATCGGTAGCACGATCGATGTAGATAGAATAACCTGAAGTATCCTTAGTCCACCCTACACTTATATCCTGCTCAAAATCTCCATTGGTAATAAGATTCTGAGCAGAAGCTGCACTAATAAACAACAGGATTGTTATTATTCCTTTCATTAAGCCCCCTTTCAAAATTTAATTATCAGCCCTCAAGTTTATTTTTTGTTATCTATCACCCCCTTTCTATCTATTTAAACCTCTTATCCTATTCTATCTTAATTACCTTGTATGTCACTGCTTCTGGTAATCGGATAAAATAAACACCGGAACGCAGTTTTGAAAAGTCAAAATAACCGTTATCGGTCCGAGCAATATTCCTGCCGCTGGCATCATATAGATATACAGTTTTCCCTGAAAATTCTGGGAGCACTATGTCTTTTTTGATAATGCTCGGTATCTTTATTTTTGATATCCCTTCTTGTTCTGTTTCTTCAACCCAAACAATTTCAATATCAATATTGCCACGGATATCATACTGTGATGAAATATATTCACTCCAGACATTGAGATAACGATTATTGGCACCGGGAACGACATCAGCATAGTATATATTATTTGTTGACGGTGAAATCCTAAACGCTGAACCAACCTGAAGACCGCTGGTATTGTATTTGACACCCCAAAGCTGATAGATACCGCCTACCTGGTACGAATAGGTAACGAGATAATTTATCCCGTCAAACACAACGCGCGAAGACTTAAAATAATAAACCGGGGAAGCGATTGTAAATGGGCTGCCAATAGGAACACCCGTATTTGAAACTAACAGACCTTTCAAAGTGTATGGTGAACTCGTTTCATTCCAGATGACCATAAAATTAGTCCCACTGTATGCGACATCTACATTATAGATAGCTGCTGAAGCACTGGCTAATTGCAAGGTATCGCTCGCCATAGATCCATCTGGATTTACAAAACGTCCATAGACATGATAAGGTGCTGGAGTACAAACGCCCCAAACCACAAAATATCTCGTCCCGCCCCAGGTGACCGAAGGATAATAGTAGTATTGACTTGTGCCTATTGAAATTTGAATTCCTGTTGGGTCAAGAACCGAACCACCGGGTGTAACCCGGGCGCCGTATATCTGATAAATATTGTTCCGATAGTCATGCCAGACTACAAAATAATTGCCACCCCCAAAAGTTATTTCTGGAGCATATTGAGCAGGGATAGGACCGTCATAATATATATAAAATGCTGAACCTAATGGGTCACAAGTCGGAGTGACACGCACTCCGCGGATATCACCATAACTTCAACATCCCTCACGCCAGACCACAAGAAAGTTTGTTCCGTCATATGCTACAGCCGGTGTAAAACAACTATCCTGAAACTGGAGTTTCCCGTTTAAGTCTATTACAGTCCCGGTTGCCGAAACTCTTGCTCCGTATAAAGCATATATGGGTGAGTTGCGATAATCAGTCCAGAAGACATAATATTGATTGTTGGCAAAGGCAACACAGGGATATACCTCAATTGTATTAAGATTTGTTATAGCAAAATCCGCATTAAAGAGATTTAAGGTTAAAATAGCAATTATATCAACCATAAGACCTCCCCAACTATCTCCAATATTATAATCATCATTTAATATCTGTCAATCTTTACAATCACTGCTGTCGTTTCAAAGCGAAAATGTCACCTTTAACTTCAAAGGTAAAATGTCCCCAGGCGTGGCTCAAACCACGCTCAGAATTGAATCAGAAAGGAGATACCTTGATTTTTAAACAATTTTTGGTCTCGT
>JBDRWD010000090.1 GCA_039802205.1 candidate division WOR-3 bacterium | reverse complement strand
TGATCCATTAGCTGATGCAATGTATATTTATTTTAATCAAAAACCGGTAAAAGAAACTGTTGCGGTAGATAAAGATCTAATTATTGATTATGGTTCAAACCGAGTTCCAGTAGGAATAGAAATGTTGTCGGTTTCAAAAAAAATGTCAAAAAAGTCTTTGCTTAGTGTTAAAGTTAAACTGTTAACTCACCAACGAAAATTGTTGTTGCAAAAATAAAAAAGTGTAGTATAATTTATTTTCATAAAATATGAAAAACCTGGTTTTATTTTTCATTATCCTCCTTATTTTTGTCCTTGTTTAAGGACGGGAGGATGTATGAATAAATAAAACCGACCAAAATTTAAAAATTCACATCCTCCCGAAAGGGAGGGTTTTTTGTTGTTAGTTTTAGTATTTTGTTTTTTGTGGTAATAATCGGAGATAAAATATGGAAAGAAATTTTTTTATCAAAATTAGAGAAAGAAATTTAAAAAATCCAGAATTGGCTCACCATGTAAGAACTATTCAAGCTGTTGGAAGAGAAACTTTAGATTGGTTTTTTGATTTATTTCCTGATCTGAGGTCGGCAAATCCATTAGATAGAAATCTCTCAGAGGCTCAGCTTGCTTATCTTGAAAGATTATACTTTGGCGCTTTAAGGCTATCGCAAATTTTATCAGAACAAGCAATAAGAGAAGGAAGAATTAATCCAAGAAGGTCGGTGTGGTTTAATCCAGAAATGCAAGCCTTAATAAACCGCGCCAGAGAAGTATTTACTCCCCAAACCTTAGTTTGGCAATTGGATGGAATTGGATTATTGAGACAAAGAGGTGGTCTAAAAGAAGTCTATGCTGCTGGTGGAAAGGGATGGAAAAGCCAATTTGATGGTGTTTTTCATGATGTTTTAGGCTCGGCTACTTCTTTAAACTTAGGGGCAGAATTTCCTTATGCTAGTATTGTGGGAACGATTGCCTCTCAAATGGGAATTGGTGATAATTTTTGTCTTCCTTATCATCCAGGCTTACATCAGATTACTGGCGCTGAGGTTTTATCCTCTTTATATCCTAATCCAACAGAGGTATATATTTTTACTGAAAGCTCGGGAACGGCAGTTAATTCTGCAGCAATTGAGGCAGTCTGCGCCTACGGAGAAAGCGTATTTCCTGGCAAACTGCCAAAAGTTTTACAAATTGATGGGACCTGGTGTGGAGGATTGGGAACAGCAAAAGAAGGAACCGGTTTTGGCGTAGCCAGCCAAGCAGAAAAAAGAGGAACCCGGTGGGTTGATCGGTGTCTGCCTTTACCAACTGCGGAAAATCGAGATTGGTTTCTTAAGATTGTTGAAGAAAAAATAGCAAGGGGAGAAGCAGCGGGTATTTTTTTAGAACCAATTGTGGGTGATGCTGGAATTGTACCAGTAGATCCTCAATTAATAAAAGAACTTATTAAAATATTAAAACAAGGAGCTAATGGACATCCCTTACCAATAATAGTAGATACAGTTCAACAAGGCACAGGCAGAACCGGCAATTTTTGGGGTATAGAACATTTACCAGAACTTCAAAATTATCCCTACTTAGTCTTAACAACTGCTAAATCTTCCTCAAATGGACAACCCTTTGGTTTTATGATTATTCCAAAACAAATTGCTGAAAAGGCTTATCCTCTATCTATGATTACCACAAATTCTGGTAATGGTGGCTTATTAAGAGCAGTTGTTGTAGCAAAATTCGTTACTGACCCAAGAATTCAAGAAATTATTGATAAGAACGCACAGATAATTGATGAGGTGGCTACCCAATATGGATTAAATTTACGTGGGTTAAGAATGAACAGAGGTATCGAAACAGGATCAAGAGAATTAATGGAGTTAATTCAATGGCATCTTTTTATTAAATATGGAATTTTGGTTGGGGCTTTACCAGCCACGGTGCGCTTTCAACCAATGCTTCTTGAATCTCCATCAACAATTAGAAATATTACCGAGGCAGTTTGTAGAGGCATTAGTGAAATTATAAACGGAGTTGTATTAGATGGAAATGGTAATGTGGCTTCTTTCGATGAAAGAACAATTCCTGAAGAAGTTGTTATTAGTTATCAAAATTCAAACAATCCATCGGGATTAAATAGATAAAATATGGAAAAAATAACATATGGAGCTGAAATAGAAAAACCAGTTACAAATTTAACTAATGGTCAGCCACACAGGGTTTCTCAAGATTTCTTTAAAAGACTTTATGAAGAAGGTCAAAAGAGGGACGCTGCTCCTACCTATCATCTAAGTGATATTTCAGGAGAGATAATTGGTGTAAGAACCAATGATTTAGGCGAACAAGGGGTAGATAATGGTTGGAATTTATTGGAAACTTCTCTTCCTTACCAATTATCTTTAGAAGATTTGGAAAGGATAATGAGGTTGGATCTTCAAACTGTTCAACAAGCTCTAGAACAAGAAGGTGCCTCAGTCATTAATTTATCAATTCACCCACGTGGAAGAAGAGATCTAGAAACTTATAGGGCTTTCGTTGCTCCAAAAGGAATTTATCCCTATCTCTGGTACCGAGGCTGGGATCATACGGCGGGAATTGACGCTCGGGCACAGAATAGTCCTACCACAGGAATTGAACCTTACCAAGCAGCCGATGCAGTATCAGTAATTATTGGTGCAGGCGCTGCCTTTATTGGACTTTTTGCTAATAGTCCTTACGAGGAAGGAAAAAGATCTGAATATAAAGAGGCAAGATTAAAAATGTGGGAAAGAATGATGTGGTACGCAAAAGTTCCAGGAGATAGAAGTACTGCTACATTTCCTCCTGAAAGATTTCGAACTTTAGCACAATATTTTAACTGGATGTTTGGAGAGAAAACTAGTATTCATTTTATAATCGCTTCCGGCGAAAAGGGTGATTATAAAGGAATTAGCGATCGAATTATTGTTATACCTCAAAATCCCTCAGTGTTAGATTATTTATCTGCCAATTCTTGGCAGGGTGTACTTTTAAAAGATATATTTAATGGTTTTAACATTAATCCAGTAACTATTATCCCTGATATTTCTCATATGGAAGCAATGCAATTCGCCCAATTTTCTGGCGCCAGAATAAGATATGGATTAAATCATGAAGGCTTTCCTTTACAAGAATTTCTAGAAGCTTGTCGCCACCCAGAAAGAACTGAGGTAGAAAAAATTTTTGAGAGGTGGGCAAAATTTATGTATATTGAAGGTAGAGATCCAGGAGCAAATTTTCCAGATAGACAGTTATGGGACGCTGGAGATGAGATTGCCCAATCGGTTGAAATCGCCCCATCGGCCATCCAAGCAGGATTAATTAGAAATTTACGAGAGGCCACTGCTTTCATTGATCGTTTTAACTGGCAACATTTAAGGGTACTAAGAGAAACTGCTATAAAAGACGGACTACAGGGTGAGGTTGATGGTGTTTCAGTTTATGAGTTTGCTAAAAGAATTTTAGAAATTGCTGGAAAAGGATTAACCGCTGAAGAACAAGAATTTTTAAAATACCCTTTATGGGTCTTGCAAACAGGAGAAAATGGCGCTGATAGAGCAATAAAGTTTGTTGAAGAAACTTGTCATGCCACTTCTCTTTCTGATGCATTAAGACAACTTGTTATTAATCGGCAAGTTATTTTAAAATAAAGTTATGAAAATAAAAAAAATTACTTTATACAAAGTAGCTGTTCCTATGATTACTTCTTTTACTACCAGTTTCGGTACCATCACCAATAAACCTACTGTTATTGTCAAAGCAGAAACTAATGAAGGTCTTATTGGCTATGGAGAGTCAGCAGCCCTACCCTTTCCTTTTTACAAACCAGAAACTACTGATACTTGCATGCTCGTTTTAAAAAATTACATTGCGCCTTTAATCTTAAACAAAGAATTTAAATACATTGAGGATTTAATGAATCTTTTAAAACAAATTAAAAACAACAATTTTGCCAAAACTGGATTGGAAACAGCAGTGTGGATGATAATCTCTTTAAAAGAAAATAAGCCTTTAAAAGAATTACTAGGTGGAAATAAAGATAAAATTGCCGTTGGGGAAAGCATTGGAATAAAAAAGACAATTGAGGAAACTTTGGATGAAGTAGCCTTGAGAAAATTTCAAGGGTTTCAGCGAATAAAAATAAAAATTCAACCAGGATGGGACATTAAAGTAGTTGAGATGATAAGAAAGAAATTTGGCGATATTCCCCTTATGGTTGATGCTAATTCAGCCTATACCCTTGCCGATGTTAAAATTTTTAAACAACTAGATAATTATAATCTTATGATGATCGAACAACCATTAGGAGATGATGATATTGTTGATCACTCCATTCTACAAAAACAAATAAAAACACCTATATGTTTAGATGAAAGTATTTTATCAGTTGAAGACGCCAGAAAAGCAATTTATTTGGGAGCTTGTAAAATAATAAATATTAAGCCCGGCAGAGTTGGTGGTCTTTTGGAAAGTAAAAGAATTCATGATCTTTGTCAAAAAAATAACATAGGTGTTTGGTGTGGAGGGATGCTAGAAACTGGAGTAGGAAGAGCATTTAATATTGCTATTTCTTCACTACCAAACTACATATATCCGGCTGATATGTCTCCAGTTAATTTCTTTTACAAAGATGATTTGGTAAAAGATAGTTTTTATGTAGATAAATCTGGTTATGTTAAAGTTCCTGAAAAACCAGGACTTGGTTTTGAAATCGATGAAAAAAAAATTAAAAAATACACTCTTGAAAAAATTGTTCTTAATTGATAAACTTAATAATTGACTATGAAGATTAATTTACAAAAAAATAAAAGTTTGTTTTTCTTTTTCACCCCACTTTTTCGCGGGGCGATTTTTAGGGTAAATTAAAATTTAAAAATTTTTAGGCCCCGCGAAAGCGGGGTTTTTTAGTTTATGGGGTCAAATATAGAATCAAAAACAGGATATGTTACAACATCTCAAATAAAAGAATATCAAGGTGAATATGGTCCAATAATCGATCTTGGATTAGGAACTAGCCCAATTGGTCCAGCTAAAGAACTTGAAGAACCTTTAAGACAACGTAATCCTTTTTATGAATTAGCAAAATATCCCACCGATCCTCTTCACGTTCATACTCGCGAACTTTTGCTTGCTGGTATTGGTATTGAAGGATTAACTTATGAGTCTGTAATATTTGATGGTAATGGAAGTTATGGGGCAGGCGATGAGGTAGTTAGGTTTTTAGCTAAGAAGGGTTGTCGCCAAATATTAGCTCCGGTCTATTCGTTTCCAAATGTGGCTCAATGGGCACACCGACATTGTGTAGATTATATCCCTATTCATTCTTCTAATAACTTAGATCCTTTATCATCAATTTATCAAATACTAAAATTAGGCAAAGAATTAGAGAATACCATTGTCTATTTAGATTATCCTAATAATCCATTTGGTATTGTTGACCCTGATTTAATGCGAAAGCTTGTTGTCCATGTGGTTCAAAACGGTGGCGTCCCTTTAATTGATTTAGCTTTCGGTGAGGTTTTAGGTGAGGAATTTAAAGAGGCAATTCAATTTGTAGTTAATAATGGTGGAATTGCTTTAGGCTCGTTATCAAAAACCCAAGGATTACCAGGATTAAGAACTGGCTACGCGATTTTATCTAAAAAATTTACCACTGATGGTTATAACGGAGGAGAAAGATTAGTTTTTGGAATAAATGGCGAAGCTGAATTTGTTTATAATCAACTTTTTTTTCCTGACAATCAAGGCAATTGTTTGGCAAAAATCCATGCTCAAAGAGTGGCTAAATATAACCGACAAACAAATTTAATTTTGTATCAAATGTTAAAGAATCTTGGATTGCAGGTATTACCAACAGATCTAAGAACCCAAATTCAAGTAATTCACGCTGAGAATCTACCTGATTTTTATCAAAGACTAAGGCGTGTTGGTATTATCACTGAAAGCTTAGCCGATTACCAAATCACTTTAGGAGGACGAATGGGTTATAAGAATTCAGCAGTAAGAATGCTCACACCAGGAACGGGTCAATTAGATGAGGTAATTAAAAGAATTCAAATAGCGCTAGCTTTATAATTTTTGATATAAGATTGGATTTAGTTTAAATCTCTTTTTGAAAACATTATAAACACTGTATAATAATTTTCATGATAAATAAAATTATTTCATTAACAAAACAGTTCATCTCTCACCCCTCCACCGCCTCTAACCCTCAAGCGCTAAAATCAGTTTTGGAGGAAGCAATTAAACCCTTAAAAGATAATAAAAATTTAACCATTGGACAATTTGAAAGAAATCAAAAACCATCAGTTTTAATCTATAAAGGCAAAAAAAGACCGGAGAGGTTTAAGATCATTTTAAATGCTCATCTGGATGTGGTTGCGGGCAAACCTGAGCAGTTTAAACCGGATGAGAAAGACGGAAAAT
>JBDRWD010000089.1 GCA_039802205.1 candidate division WOR-3 bacterium | reverse complement strand
TGAGAACTGAAAAAGGAGGTGTATATGTTTAATTTATTGCTTGCGTTTCTTTTTGTAGCAAGGCCAGTGATACCGGGTAAGATGACTCCGGAACTGGCGCAGATTCTGCATAATACATCAGATAACGAAAAGATACTCGTTATCGTCCATATGGCTACCGAATATCCTTATGACCAGCTTCGGGGAATGACACCGGTTGAAAAGTGCAAGGTATTCGAGAATATTGCATTAAACTCACAACGCGAGATTGTTGAATACCTTAAGGCATTACCAAGAGAGATAGCCGAAGTCGGTGGTCAATTCTGGATATTCAATGGATTCCATTTAAAGGCGACAAAGGCATTAATCTATGAACTTGCCAAGCGTGATGATATCTGGTTTATTTGCCATAATGGGATAGTGAAACTTGATGCTGAGGTTCTGCCTGAAGCAGATATCACTGGTCGTGCTCCAGAATGGAACATCAAGAAAATTAAGGCAGATTCTTGCTGGGCAGCGGGTTATTCTGGTTCAGGGATAATTCTTGGTCATATTGATACCGGCGTATTAACTACCCATGAGGCACTTACCGGTAAATGGCTCTCTCCTTACTGGATTGATGGTGTGAGTGGACAGGCTAATCCTTATGACGACCATGGACATGGGACTCATACTATGGGGACTATCTGTGGTGGTGATGGCCCTGGTCCGTTTGCGAATGATGTTGGTGTTGCATATGGTGCCCGGTATATTCCAACCAAGGCATTTGATGCAAACGGTTCAGGACAGTATGCCTGGATTGATACCTGTATGCAATATCTGGCGCGATTGAAGTCTCAAGGTGTTGATATCCGGGCGATTGGTAATTCCTGGGGCAGTTCGGGTCAGACCGATTTACACTGGTGGGATATAATTCTGAACTGGAAAAACCTGGATGTATTTCCTGTATTCTCCCAGGGGAATAGTGGTCCAAATTCAGGAACAGCAAATGCACCAGGAAATTATCCCACTGCAATAGGTGTCGGAGCAACCGATTCACTTGATGTGATTGCAAGTTTCTCGTCCCGTGGTCCTGCACCAAATCAAAGTCCCTGGAATGACCCTCAATATTGGTATTACCCTACCTGGAATCTTACAAAACCCGATGTCTCTGCCCCGGGTGTCGCAGTCCGTTCTTCATATAATAATGGTGGATACACATCTATGCAGGGAACTTCTATGGCATCACCCCATGTCACCGGCGGAACTGCAATTCTCCTTGAAAAAAATTCCACTCTTACCCCTGACCAGTTATTCGAAATCTTTTATACCACCTGTGACCAGCCATCAGGTGGAGGTCCCTATCCTAACAACAATTACGGCTGGGGCAGGATAAATCTCTATCGTGCTTTACAACAGACACCGCCGCCAACTCCTCACCATAATATTCGTGTTCAGACAATAGTTGTCCCTGGAACAAGGGAGCGTGAATATACTGTTATCCAACCCCAGGTTCGTTTTAAGAATGCAGGAACCTTTGATGAAAACAATATTCCTGTGGTATGCCAGATAAAGAGGGGCACGACAACCGTTTATACCAGCAACCGAACGATTAGTTCACTCCTTCAGAATAAGGATACACTGATAACTTTTGATAATTTCACAGTTGGTGCCTGTGGCAATCATTATACTGCAATTGGCATAGCCAACCTTTCAACCGATACTCTCCATTATGATGACACATTGAAAAAGAATTTTGTTGCAGCAAGGGTTTATGAAGTCACAACGCCGGATTGTAATGCCTGGAAGATTGCCAATGCGGACTCTGGAACTCCACCCGCGCCAACGAATCCTGCCTGGATTCCAGCCACGGCGACTGAGAAACAGCAGATTTCTGCCCTTGATAATCAGTGGTGGCCTACCGCCGGCTCTCCACAAGATACCATACATATGGATGTGCAGTTATATGGATTCCGATTGACCGGAGTTCCTGATACCGCCATTGAGGAGATGTCCCTTGAGTGGTGGGGTCATCATGGAAGTGGCGTGCGGGACCAGTTAAGATTTAGGCTTTGGAACACCCTGACGAGTTCCTATTCATTAAAGATTACCCAACAGAATGTCACTTCAGATCAATTATTCAGCATAATTATTCCTGACGATTCTGCTGAAGCCTATGTGGGTAATGATGGTTTCTTGTACGCCTGCGTTGCGAATGATGTCTATATTAAATCTTCCTGCCCATTGCTCTTTGCTCATAATAAAAACAAGAGTTATTTCATCGGCGACATTGTAACCGGTGGTGATATTGGAACCTGGATTGGTAGGGTAATGGGTGTGAATATATATGCACCACCTGATTACGACGAATATGTAAAGATTGATGGTGATAAATTGCAAGCAGTGAATGGGAAATATCACCTCAGTATAAATGAGATGCTCCAGGAAATCAGTTATATTGATGAGGTAAAACTATATGCAGTTGACCATCCTGCTGGAAATGAAATTTATCCATACGAGGCGCTCCTCTGGCCTGGTTATCAGGGTTTGAAAATTTTCAGTGGTAGTGATAAACCAATCTATAAGGCATTCAATGAAAAGGGTCAGGATATTACTGAATATCTCAATGCGATTGACCGAAATTATGCCCCGTTTGAGTTAACCGGATTTGTAGGATTTGCCAAACCATTTACAATTACACTCGACCTTGGGAAATTGGATAATCCTGATAAAGCAGTTCTGTGTCTATATGGTAGCACACGTTTTCCTGATGCGGGGGAGATTAAGGAAGTGAGTGATATTTACGAAGCTTACAAGAAAGGAATGAAAGTTCAAAATCCGACTGTTGAAGTTTATAATAACGGCAAGTGGCATAAGATCAAATCATGCGGTATGCCCGCGGGTCATAAAAAGGTCGTTACCTATCCGCTCTTTGATGAAAATGGTAAGTCAATCTTCAAAGGCAAAGACTATAAATTAAGAATTACATTCTACCACGAAGTTTATCTTGATAAAGTCTGGATTAACACAGATACGGATAACAATTATCGGATTATGGTGCTGTCACCTGTTTCTGCAGATTTACACTATTATGGCTATTCTGCCTATGTTTCAAACGATGAGAAATACCCTGGTGAATTTGATTATGGTAACAAAGTTGAAATTGATTATCCACAGGCGGCAGGATATTATACAAGGTACGGTGATGTACTACCATTACTAAATGATGGCGATAGCAGATTTGTGATAATGAAATCGGGTGATGAGATAAAATTTGAATTCGATGCTACCAATCTACCGCAATTACCCGAAGGATGGAAGCGCGACTTTATCTTTGCGGCAAAAGGATTCTATAAAGCAATAAGACCTGGCCGTGCGTATGCATATTCTGTTGACCCATTGCCATTCTATGGAATGCGTAATGATTTGTCAGCCAACGGTGTTGGTTATTATCCTTATGACCCGGCACCAGGACTATTCGGTTCATTGATCGGAAGAATCTATGCCAAAATTACCTGGGGTTATCCATTCTCACTAAAAGATGCCGTCACCCTGTTCAAAGATCACATCACTGGTAGAATAAAGAATAAATATCCTGCAGAACTTACCGAATACTGCCAGGCTTGGAATACAAGAAGAATTGAAGGTTATTATCCTGCTTATTATGCGAACTTCTTGCCACATAAGAACCTTGAAAAAGTTCCGTTGACTGAGCGGGAAGGCAAATGGGCTACGCATCTTGCTTCATTAGGTATTCCTTTCGGTCCACACTCATTATACAGCAATTATGTCCGGCTTTGGATGGTTACCCATAATCCATTGGTGGTTGTTGAAGAAAAACCAGCAAATCAAGCACACGGATTTTCATTTATTGTTCTCCAAAATCCATTCCAAAATAATACGCAGATAGAGTACAACTTACCCACAAAGACAAAAGTCAATATTGGCATCTACGATAATACCGGTAGATTGGTTCGACGTCTTATCAACACACAACAAAATAAAGGGAGTTACCAGTTACAATGGTCCGGTGATGATGACCAGGGTAGAAAACTTGGTGCTGGCGTATACTTTGTGAGATTTGAAACCGACCAAACGAACACGGTTCAGAAAGTAATAATGCTGAAATGAGGAATACGGGGGCAGGAAAAAAACCCTGCCCCCCTTTCCAAATTCGCAGTTTATTGATTGCAATTTTTGGCTTTAGGTGGACTAAAATATTTATCCTGGAGAAAATTAGGGATAGATGTAAATTTTCTCCACAAGGCCGTAGGACAAGGCTTCACCCTTGCAGAAGAATAAAAGCAAACCTGAATAATTGCTCGAAATACTTGTGAGAGAACAGAATAATTATAAAATGGGAGATTAAAATTTCAAAAGATTATGAAAGCGATGAGTAAGAGTACATTATTTTATAAAGGTGGGGTTAATTTTTCTCAAGAATTTTTTTATCTTTTTAAAAAAGGCGGAATAAATGCAATTCTTTCCTGTTTAAAACTATTCAGCACTGCCTTGAAGAACGAAAAGATTAATCAATTTGGAGACAAGGCAGTCCTTTTCTTTCTCATTCCCCCGATTCCATCAGAAAGTTTTAAACGCCATTTAAGACATTATTCCAATAAGTTTATTTTAGGAAATAGCAAAACACTCTTTGGCCAGGCATTCATTGCGGTCAATCGTAAGTGTCCATTTAATTGCTGGTATTGTAGTGCGGAGCATACGGCGGATAATGAAATGAGTTTAGAGGAATTAGACAAAATTATTATGTTGTTTAAATACTGGGGTGCAAGCACCATTGTCTTCACCGGTGGTGAGCCACTTTTAAGGGATGACATAGATAATTTGATTTCCAAATATTCAAAAGAGCTGTCTTTTATAATTTTGACCTCAGGCTATGGGTTAAATTTAGAAAGGGCAAGGAGACTAAAAGACAGTGGTTTGTTTTCCGTGTCCATCAGCCTCGACCACTACGACCGAAAAATTAATGATCAATCAAGAGGCAGAGAGGGGGCGTTTGACATTGCCCTTGATGCCATAAAGAATGCCAAGAGTGCTGGATTGTATACAGTCGTCCAGACCGTAGCAACAAGCGAATTGTTAAGGGATGGAGAGACAGAAAGATTCATAGACTTTGTAAAAAATTTAGATGTTGATGAATTATTCCTGCTTGAACCGCTCTGCACTGGAAGATTGTTTAGTAAAGAAAAAGATATCTATGTGAACAGCGAGGAGATAGAACGATTAAAATCATTACATATTCAATCAGCAAGAGAGAAAGATGGTGTAAAGGTTATCACATCTCCATTTATTGAAGACACAGAAAAATTTGGCTGTGGTGCTGGCACCCAGCATATCTATGTTGATACGAGTGGCGATCTCTGGCCCTGCAATTTTCTCCCTGTATCATTGGGGAATCTCTTAAGAGAACCTGAGACTGTGAAGATAAGACTCAAGAAATATTTCAGTAAGCCATGTGGTTTCTGTATTCTAAAGAAGTACCACAAAGAATTATTAAAATATTATGATAATGGATTGCCTATAAAGTTTGAACGCGTAGAAAAGATATTAGAAAAGATGGATAAAGCCTGAGACATTTATCCTTATAATAGAAGGAGGTATGATGGTAGAGAGTGTATTATTAGTCTTTACGCTACTACCACAGGTTCCAGGTAAGTTGACCCCGGAACTTTTAGAAATACTTGACCGCACTTCACCCGTTGAAAAAATCTTTGTCATTGTGCATATGAATACTGAATACCCGTATGCTGAGATTGAAAACTTGAACCCTCAGGAAAAATGTAAAATCTTTGAGCAGGTTGCCAGAAATTCCCAGAAGGAGATTATCGATTATCTTAAAAAATTGCCCGTAGAAAAGGCAGAAGTCCTTAAGCAATTCTGGATTTTTAACGGCTTCCATCTGAAAACAACGAAGCAGGTAATCTATGAACTTGCCAAACGTGATGATATCTGGTTTATCTGCCATAACGGAATAATAAAACTTGATGATGAGGTTTTGTCAGAATCGGATATTACAGGGCGTACGCCAGGGTGGAATATTATAAAGATAAAAACGGATTCCTGCTGGCTTGCTGGATATAGCGGTGCAGGTGTTATTGTTGGACACATTGATACAGGAGTTATGATAGACCACCCTGCCCTTGAAGGGAAATGGTTATTACCTTACTGGTATGATGCGGTGAATTTTTACCCTAGACCATATGATGATCATGGACATGGCACTTTTACGATGGGCACTCTATGCGGTGGTGATGGCTTTGGACCATTCGGTGAAGATGTCGGTGTTGCCTTTGGTGTAAAATATATTGCAACCAAGGCATTTGATTCTCGTGGCTCTGGACAATATGCCTGGATAGATGCCTGTATGCAGTATCTTGCAGATTTGAAGGCACAGGGTGTGAACATTCGTATAATAAATAATTCATGGGGATCTGCCAATGGCTCGGATTTACACTGGTGGAATCTCATTCTCACCTGGAAAAATTTAGGAATCTTTGCCGTTTTTGGCACAGGAAGTAGCGGTCCTGGTTCAGGGACGGTTGTTTCACCGGCAAGTTATCCCCTTGTCGCCGGAATCGGTGCCACCGATTCCAGTGATAACATAACGAGTTTCT
>JBDRWD010000088.1 GCA_039802205.1 candidate division WOR-3 bacterium | reverse complement strand
CATTATCATCACTTTCCGTGCCGATTCGTGTCTGAATGATAATCCATAAATCCTAATAACTATATCTTAACCAATATTAATTGTCAAGCACCAACTCAGCAGAATCTTTCACTTTCTTTCAAATCTTCTTTGTTTTTAAACCAATTGACTGTTCTGCTACAGAGAGAAAAACCACAATGATTTACATTACAATTTCTTACGTAGGGGTAAAACCGTATTTGCTTTTTTCTCAGACAAAACGATTGTTTCCCTTCCACGGATCGTTTTGCATTCAAAAATTTGCTATCAGAGAACGATTTAATACCGTCCCTTAATTGCCGACGAATAAAAATTTATTTCACCTTGAGATTTTATTATACTGGGTTATGATATATTAGAAGCAGAGATGGACCAAGAACCATGGTCGCTCTTTAAGTGATGTCGGTTTTCTCCTTGCCGAGACTTTTAATAAGAAATTTTTTCTCGCCGGCTATATCAATTCCTCCGGTGTGTGCGGAGCAGACTATTACATCCTCAAGATAAATGAGTATGGTATCTCGTACGGTCAAAGACCAACGGTATATATCGTGATGAAGACTATTCAATCGCTGCCACGCCAGATCACAACGCTCTCCCTGTGACTGAAATTCGTCTTTTGCCCCAAGACGCAATATCTAAATTCTCCGACTCGTTTCATAGGGTGATACCATCTGGACGAAGCTGCATATCGGGCAGAGTTATTCACATGCCGGTGTATCCGTTAGTTCGCAGATGGTAATTATATTATGCGAGTATCGGGAGTATACACCATTACTTTTGAAACTTAATACACACGGGATACAATATGAGCAAGATATTATGGTTGGGAATACTTTTTTCTTTTTTAACCACTCCCGACATGGACAAAGACCTTTGGTGCAGTAACATTAAATTGTGCTTATCACATCGCCCCCCTCTAGGTTATGGTTACCTTGTCAGTGGTTAAACCTGGGCAATAAGTTATCCGAGAACAATAAACCACAACTGATGGACCTTCTTCACGCCGATCTAAAAGTTTATTCCTCCATGTGATTTAAAATCAACTTCGGAATTTATCTCCCACCTGCTCGGTGCTCAAAAATTTTTAACGGTCATACGTTCCAATTCAATCTTGGTAAGAAAATCATCATTGACGATTGTAGGATATTCACCGGTAAAACAAGCTGTACAAAAACCCATGCTGCCCAAACCCACACCTTTTAACAAACCTTCAACTGTTTGATATATTAGAAGGTCCGCTCCAATATATTCCCTAATTTCCTCAATAGTTTTATTATGGGCAATAAATTCACCCCTGGTCTGCATATCAATTCCATAAAGACAGGGGTATTTTAAGGGGGGTGAATAGACGCCGTAATAAACCTCGCGGGCGCCTGCGCTCCGGATGAGCGCGATTATCTCCTTGGAGGTATTGCCTCGGACGATTGAGTCATCGATGAGCAAAACTCGCTTGTTTTTTATCTCGGATTTTATAACATTCAGTTTCATCCGTACACCCTCAATACGCTGTTGTTGGGTAGGCATTATAAAGGTGCGGTGGACATAACGATTCTTGATAAGCCCTTCTCGGTGTCTGACCTGTAAAACTTCTGCCACCATCTGAGCTGAACCTCGGGCAGTATCCGGAACCGGAATAACCACATCGGGTTTTAAACCCATTTTCAGACATTCTTTTCCTAGCTCTTCGCCCAGCCTCAGACGCGCTTCGTAAACTCCAATACCATCAATCACCGAATCGGGGCGGGCAAAATAGACATATTCAAAGATACAGGTTGCCTTTTTACCTTGAGCGATCAATTGGGAGTAGAAATTTCCCTGCATATCCACAAATATCGCTTCACCGGGCTCGAGATCATGGAATTCGGCAGTCCCCAACATATCAAGGGCTACGCTTTCTGAAGCGCAGACCCAGTTCTCTCCTATCTTTGCATATACCATGGGTTTGATACCGTTTCTATCCCGGAAGGCAAGCAGACCTTTATGCGCAATGATACAAACCACTGCAAAGCTACCGATCAATTTTTCGTAGACTCCTTTTAGCGCCTCAAAAAGCACTTCCGGTTTGAAACTCGTCAAATCTCTCTTAGTCAATTCAATAGAAAGTAGATTCAATATCACTTCTGCATCACAATTGGAATTCAAATAGCGGAGGTTATTATCAATAATCTCTTTTCTCAAATCAAAATAATTCACAAGATTCCCATTATGGGCAAGTGCAATCCCATAGGGGATTGTAAGCACAAATGGTTGGGCATCTTCAACACCTCCAGGTCCCACTGTTGGGTATCGGACATGGCCAATACCCACACTCCCTGTTAGACGTGCCAGATTCTTGGTATTGAAGACATTTGTGACCAGTCCCTGTCCCTTTTTCAAATGAAAAGTTTGTTCAAAAGTAACCGCACCCGCGGCATCCTGCCCTCGATGTTGGAGAGCAAGTAGACCCGGATATATATAATCAATCGCCCGCGTTTTCCCAATAATGCCAATTACGCCACACATCTCATTCCCATTCTATCGTTGCCGGTGGTTTAGAAGTGATATCATAGACCACCCGATTGATACCCTTTACTTCATTTGTTATCCGGCGTGAAACATTCCTAAGAAACTCATCCGGTAATTTCACCCAGTCGGCAGTCATCCCGTCTTCACTGTGGACCGCCCTTATTGCACAGACATTCTCGTAGGTCCTTTTATCACCCATTACCCCAACGCTCCCTAAAGGTAGAAGAACGGCGAATATCTGCCATATCTCCTTGTAGTTTTTTAATTTTTGAGCTTCTTCCTGCAAAATTCTGTCTGCCTGTCTTAAAATTTGAAGTCTCTCCTCTGTCACATCACCCACAATGCGCACTGCTAGACCCGGACCAGGGAATGGCTTACGCTGAATGAATGCTTCAGGCATCTCCAGCCGGCGGGCTATTTCGCGCACCTCATCCTTAAAAAGCATCCTCAGTGGTTCAATAATCTTCAAATTCATCTTCTCAGGAAGCCCTCCAACATTGTGATGGCTTTTTATGACCGCAGATGGACCAATCCCCTTGCCAGATTCTATCACATCGGGATATAATGTCCCTTGGACCAAAAATTCCACCCCTTTTATCTTTTTCGCTTCTTCTTCAAATACTTTAATAAACTCATTGCCGATAATTTTGCGTTTTTGTTCTGGTTCTCTTATACCCTTTAATCTATTCAAAAACCGCCTTCGTGCGTCAACCACTATCAAATTCATGGTGCTCTTAAGGTTTCTCTCAACCTCTTCTCGTTCATTCTCTCTTAATAGACCGTTATCAACAAATATACCAACGAAATTGTTACCAATCGCCCTGGATGTCAGAATGCCTGCAACCGTTGAATCTATGCCCCCGCTTATGGCACATATTGCCTTTTTATCACCAACAGTCTCCCGAATTTCTTTAATTTTGGATTCAATAAACTTCTGCATTGACCAATTTTTCTTTGCCTTACAGATTTTAAAGAGAAAATTATTTATTATTTTTGTTCCATATTGAGTATGCCGGACCTCGGGATGAAATTGGACACCATAATAATTTTTTAACTGAAAAGCCGCCACTGGTGTGGTATCGGTTGCAGCAATAACCTTCGCACCTTTCGGCAATTTAACAACCGCATCCCCATGGCTCATCCAGACCTGAAACTTAGCGGGTAAGCCTGCAAACAGAAGATTATTTTTAATCTTTATCTCTGCCGGACCGTATTCGCGACATCTGACATGTTGTACCCTACCTCCTAATAACTGAGCAATCAACTGCATCCCATAGCAGATTCCTAAAACCGGGAGTTTATATTGAAAGAAATGTCTAAATTTTTTGATATCGCTCTCATAAACACTTCCTGGTCCCCCCGAAAGGATAATACCTTCAAGATCATCCTGTTTAAGATTTTCACAAAAACAACTGAAAATCGCCGAATACACACCACACTCCCTTATCCGGCGGGCGATCAACTGGGTGTATTGAGAACCGAAATCAATGACTGCAATCATAATCAAGTTTATCTAAATCCTTTTAAAAATCAAGAGGCACAAACCTGTTAAGTAAAAAAGGTAATTGCAATCCGATTTCGTCAGATGAAATCAGCAAAGAAAATGGACAAAACAAAGAAGCGCTAATAACTGCCGACCTTCAATATCGATCAAAAATTTACTCCCAATTTCAAAACCTCTACCGACCAGGTTTTAATACCCCAATGATCCAAATGGTTATAAAGAGGTAGGATAAATCCCACCGGTCCTATCATAATCTTAAATCCGATATCATAAGCATAAACTCCCCTTGTTCCTTCATCATGGTAATAACCAAGATCCCCAAAGATTCTGAGTGGAAAGCCCTCCGGAAATTGCAGGTTCAACACCCCGAGATAATCTGTCTTGAGATGATATCCCTGGTATCCAGAGAGATTACCATCTTCTTTGATGTGGATACGTTCCTGCGGTGATGTAGCACCTTTCTGACTGAAAAACAGGTTGGTTAGAAAATTATGACGCAGTCCGCCACACAAAAATATTCTTTCTTGATGCGGCGCCCGACCCCAAATCTTGCCGACAAAAAATCGAAGATAGAGGGGTGCAAAGTATAATTGTGATATTTTCTCCCAGACTGCTGTTAACCTTAAAAACCTCCAATCGGTATTAAAAAATCTATCGGTCCCTGCGCAAGTGATTTCCAGTGTCCAGTGTGGATTACGGTAACCAATTTTATTCTGAATAAGATAATATTGAGCAATTGTCCAATCAACAGAATCAACACTCCCGAATGATTTAAGGTGGTAGTAACTGAAAGAAGTCCTTGCCGTTATCTTCGGTTGAGGGGTCAAGGGAATACCCAGGTCCGTGTCTAATCCGATTTGATATTTTGTTTCATCGCCCCCGGATGTGCCATTTAGAAAAATCCGCGATCGCTTACCTCTTTTAAATACTACCGGGGTCTGATAACCGAAATTGTAGTGATGCTTTTTGCTTTTTGCGCCATAGATATATCCAAACAACCACTGGTTTTTCCCTTTTACAAAATCAAAATCAACAAATTGGGCACCGGCAAGATAAAATCCCGGGGTAAAGCCATCATCGGGATCATACCATAAATAGGGCAGGATGAAAATCTGATAGGTATCAAAGGAGGGCCAGTTTAAAAATGGTTTCAGAGCAATTTTTGGAGGGTAATAATTATTATAACGATTTAGCTCCGGTGTATAACCATAGGGATCAACGACAATTTTTTTTATCTTTTTTGCATCAGAAAAAACAAAAGTATCTATTTGATTTTCAATCTTTAAAATCTGACCGCCATTATCACTCTCCACAAGTAGATCGGTTGGGAGCAAAAAGCTACCTTTATTTTCAACCACCAGTGAATTTTTTGACAATTTCTTTATCTGCCAATCACAGTATTTTGTAGTAAACAGGAAATCATCAAAAAACTGTCTTAAATCCTTACCGCTCGTCTCTTCACAAATACGAATAAAATCCTCAGATCTTGGGTGTTTGAACTTATACATTTCGAAATATCTCTTTAAAATCACATCAAATGTGTTGGTACCTAAATATGCCTCGAGATAGCGTAAAAATAAAGCAGGCTTTGAATATGCTGAAGTTTGATAAGCAAGTGGTACTTTAACAAATTCATATGCTGGGGTCAATATTGGTCTTTCTAATTGGTTGGTCAGGGTGATGTAATACAAAAATTTGTTGATATAGTCGTGAGGCATTGGCGGAATTAATGGTGATTTAAAGAATGAATTATCAACACCATATTTATCTATAAAATACCTTGCTTCAGCATAGGAAGTAAATCCCTCATCAAGCCAGGCTTCGTCCATCTCATTAGAACCAAGCATCCCATAAAACCATTGATGGGCAATCTCATGAATTATCACCAATTCAAACCGCCTTGTCAGATTATCTTCCTTGCCTCCAATGATTACCAAAGTAGGATACTCCATCCCTCCTGCAAAATATCCCTGCACGACACTTAGATTCTTATACGGATATTTACCGAACCATTGATTGTATCTCTTAACCGCCTCCACTGCGTAGTCCCCAGCCCGTGTCCAATTTTTTCGGTCTTTTTTGAAATAATAGACCTCAATCGTAATCCCGTCTACTTCCCGTTTATAAATCTCAAAATTTGGGTCCGCGACCCAAACAAAATCGTGAACTGCTTCCGCCTCGAAATGAAGTATCTTGCGATTTTCAGACCTTACGGAATCCGTCAAAACCCCCGTTCCTGCAACAACATAGTCTACCGGCAATTCAATTGATACCTCAAAATTTCCAAACTCCCCATAGAACTCACCAATGGCGTGATAGCCCTGTAAATGCCAACCTCTTTTATCAAAGACGCAGGGCTTCGGATACCACTGAACGATTTCATAATGTCGGCCCCGATATCCGAGGCGCGAGAAGAGCATAGGAATCTTCAAAACCGCCTCAATCTGCAAAACAATCGAATCTTCCGGCGCAAGTGGTTTGTCAAGCACTACGGCCATGATTGTTTCATCAATAACAAAATCCAATTCCCTCTCTCCGTGACGAACAGAATTTATATCTATCCAACCCCGCATTGACTTTTTGGCTTTTAAAAATTGATATGAACCCATATTTTTAATCTCTTTTGCAAAAGTTGTATTGTTATCCCGATAGGCATTGGCATAAAGATGAAAGTAGAGGGTTTCAAGGCTGTTTGCGGCGTGATTATGGTAAATCAAAGTCTCATTGATTTTTAATATTTGATTTTTCTCGTCGAGCTGACAAAAAATCTTGTAATCAACACGTTGTTGAAAACAGAGAATGAATAAAATGATCATAACTTTTATTATAGCCATCAAGCTAAATTAATCAAGAGCCCGGTGATCTGAGTACTCCTCACTTTTAATCTTCGGTTGGGCATAACTTTTTGAAACAAAAAAGCCACGGGTATTTGGATAAATCCAGCTTATCCAATAATTCTAAACCCAATCGGAAACTGCTTAACA
>JBDRWD010000087.1 GCA_039802205.1 candidate division WOR-3 bacterium | reverse complement strand
GTTTAGAATTATTGGATAAGCTGGATTTATCCAAATACCCGTGGCTTTTTTGTTTCAAAAAGTTATGCCCAACCGAAGATTAAAAGTGAGGAGTACTCAGCAAAGCGAATTATTGACAAAGATAAAAAAATGTGTAGAATTTCACGTTAAGGGGGTAAATTGGATTTTGCCGAATTTGATATTAAATATCGGATAATAGATACACTAACTCTACCTCCATACAAAGGCTCAACTATACGCGGGGCTTTTGGGAATATCTTCCGCAAGGTTGTCTGCCCTTTCAAAAATAAGGAGTGCAATGAATGTCTTGTCTCAACAAAATGTGTCTATACCTATGTTTTTGAAACACCAGTTCCTGAAGGGGCAAAGATAATGCGAAAATATGAACATGCCCCGCATCCCTTTATAATTGAACCACCGCTTGATAACAAGACTGTATATGAAAGAGACGAAGCGTTAACTTTTGAACTCATCCTTATCAGCAAGGCGATAGATTATCTACCCTATTTTATCTATGCATTTGAGATGATTGGTGAAAAAGGAATTGGCAGGGGAAGAAAAAAAATAAAACTCACTTCCATAGCGCAGAAAAAAGGTCTTCTTTATGATGCCGACACGAAATTATTAAAACAAAAAGTGATATCTCAAAAAATAGACTTCTCAGTTCCAAAGCAAAAGATTAAAACGATAAAAATTGAATTTCAAACGCCCACCCGGATTGTTTATCAAGGGATCATATTAAGAAATCCTGAATTTTACAAAATCATTCCCAATCTGCTGCGTCGGTTATTCTTGATCTCCTATTTCCATTGTGATAGCCTTTTAGAGATAAACTTTAATGCTTTATTAGAAAAAGCCAAGGCAATCAAAACAAATTTGGAATATTTTGAATATAAACAGTTAGAAAGATTCTCCAGTAGACAGAATAAAAAGATTCCGATGGATGGTTTTGTTGGCACGGTGATTTATGAAGGCGATTTGACGCCGTTTTATCCTTATCTGAAGGCGGGTGAAGTCTTACATATCGGCAAGGGAACCGCCTTTGGAATGGGAAAGTACAGAATGTTGGTATTGTGATATTGACATTTGTAAGAAAATTTGTATACTTACGAAAATAGGAGTCAGAGATGTATAATAAAGAAGAATATCAATCCCTGATCCTCGCCGCCCTGTTGCATGATATAGGAAAGTTTTATCAGCGGACGGGAAGAGAACCTCAATATTTTGCTGAGTTCTCTATTGAGGATTATGGTGAACACGGTGCACACAGTAAATGGAGTGCCAGTTTTGTTAAAGAATATCTACCTGCTGTTTATTCTAATATTGCAATTCCCATTTTATATCATCATAAGCCTATGGATGAGTTATCAAAGATTATCAATAAAGCTGATGCTCTATCTTCAACTGAAAGGTTAAGAGCTGGTTCAGGCGATCCTAAAAAGTCAAGGCTATTGCCAATTTTAGCTAGGATTTTTAATCAGGAATGGGATGAAAGAGGGTTCAAACTTAATCCTTTATGTTTAGACGAGACAAAAATATTCCCGACGGAACCAGCGATAGCGAGTGATTTAACTACGGAATATCAGCATCTGTGGGAAAATTTTATTAAAGAAATCACACGATTGGATGAAAAGACTAATTTTGATGGATTCTTTAACACATTGCTTTACATCCTCCAAAAGTATACCTGGTGCATACCCAGTGCGGCATTTAAATTTGAACCAGATGTATCATTATATGACCATCTTAAAAGCACTGCTGCAATTGCTGCAGTATTGTACTTATCTCATTCAAATAAATTCCGCTTAATTGGTGGTGATATTTCTGGTTTACAAAAATTTCTTTATAATATTGCTTCACCAGACGAAGCCCAGTCGGGAATGGCACAACGGCTTCGTGGTCGTTCTTTCTATTTATCGATACTTGTTGAAACCATCGCTTTATTCATCCTGCAAAAGCTTAATTTACCACTAACGAATTTAATTTGGTGTGGCGGTGGGAATTTTACAATCCTTGCTCCAGAATCTTCTGATTTGCTTGAGATAAAAACAGTCCTTGATGAATGGCTGCTTGAAAAATACCAGGGCGAACTTTCGGTGGTTATGGCAAGTATCGATATTGATGAGAATGGATTTATAAACTTCGGGGATTCTCTTAACCAGTTACAGGCTGAAATTGCAAAAGAAAAATTGCATAAATTTTATGATATCTCTTGGCATAAAACTTTTGAATTTATTGGTGATGTATGCAAAATTTGTGGCAAAGATACCAGTGTAAATCCTTGTAACGATTGCGTGGTACACGAAAAAATTGGGCAAAAAATACCTTATAGTAAATATCTTTTTATTGCCCCTCACACTACTCAGTTGAATGATAATGTGGTTTCAATAAAATTTGACCCATTAAATTATGTGTGGGGTTTGACATCTTCAATTGATGATGTGCCACCCGATTCAATAATGATATTTATTCTAAATACTACGGATACCTATCTTGGAAAACCCTTTCCTAATACTGCAGTATGCTTCAAATTTATTGCCCAACATGTGCCGCGAAAGAATAACCAAATTCTTACCTTTCAGGAAATTCAAAAGTTGAGTGCCGGCGGGGAATTTCTCGGCATTTTGCGGATGGATGTTGATGATTTAGGTTTGATATTTACATTTGGGTTGGGAGAAAATCGAACTTTATCCCGAGTTGCTGCACTAAGTCGTTCAATAGATTTATTCTTCAGCGGTTATTTGAACAAGTTAGCCGAGGCGATAGGTGATATTTATCTTCTTTATTCGGGGGGTGACGATCTATTTATAGTTGGTCCTTGGAATAAATCTGTAAAAATTGCTGAAGAGATATACAAAAAATTTAAAGAATATTCCGGCAATAATCCAGAAATTCACATCTCAGGTGGAATCCATCTTATTAAACACAAATTTCCTATTGGCATTGCCGCAAACATTGCAAAGGAAAAATTGGAAGGTTTCGCTAAAAGAAATATTAGAAATGGGAAAGAAAAAGATTCCATTGCATTGTTTGATTTCGCAGCATTTTGGTCCGATGCCCTTCCTGCTTTGGAATTTGCTGATGGTCTAATTACATTTATTAAGGAGAAAAAGTTATCCCATAGTTTTGTCTATAATATTCTCCAAATCTACTGGACTCACTTTGCTGATGATGGAAAAGAAAATCCAGGGTGGGTTCCGAAGTTTCTCTATCATTTAAAAAGAAATGTCCCCCCCTTAGATAATGAGGGCAAAGAGAATATTGTATATAATGAATTATTAACAAAAATGCCCAAAATGATAAAAACTACGCCTTTATGGGCAACCCTTGCCTTACTTGCCACAAGGCATAAAATATAAGGAGGTATTATGTCACAGGGTGATGATTTTAAGAATATCTTCAAAGCCGGCTTCCTCAATGATGTCACATTAAATAAAGCCGAAGAAATTGCCCGTCTTTTGAAAGGACTATCAACCACCAAAATGCGGCAGTATTTTGATGACTTGAAAGGATTGAAGAGAATAATTGAGAGCGGTGCCACTGCGGCACAAATAAAGGTTAAACTTCATTTAATAAAATCCCGTGCGCATTATGATATTAAAAGAATTGGTAAAAAACAAGAGGAAGCTATGAGCAAATTGAAAGATTTGCTTGTAGCTGGAATAGACATCATACTGAAAAGCAGCGATGTTTTACAATCTACAAAAGACTTTTCTACATTCTTTGAAAATCTTTACGGGTATTTTTATGCACAAGCACCCAAAAAAGAGGAGGAATGATGGATTATAGATTTCGTGGAAATATAATCATACTTGGGAAAATTAAGTGTTTAACAGCGCTCCATATTGGCGGCATGGTTGAAGGTTATGAAATAGGTGGTATGGATAATCCAATCATCAAAAATCCGGTTGATGGTTATCCCTATATTCCTGGTTCTTCATTAAAGGGTAAACTGCGCAGTCTCCTGGAATGGTCAAAAGGTCTTATTCAGATAAAAGAAGAAGAAAACAATAAGGAGAGTGAGAGTACCAAGAAAAAGAAGGAGATAGGTGAAGTTCATACCTGTGGTAAACCAGATTGTATCGTTTGCCGCATTTTTGGTGCACCTGCTGAGGAAGAAAGAAAAATAGGACCAACTCGGCTTATGATAAGAGATGCCCATCCTACCGAAGCGACAAAGAAAATGCTTAATCGGCTGCAGGCAGAGAAAGGTCTTCCCAAGGCGGAATGGAAGACCGAAAATGTGCTTAACAGAATTACTGCTAAAGCAATTCCGAGAACAATTGAACGCGTGCCCAAAGATTCGGAATTTGAATTAGAGATGGTTTACAGCATATATCAGGTAGGTAATGAAAATAACCTCATTGATTTAGTTAATATCCAATATCTATTTGAAGCGATGCATCTCCTTGAAGATTCTTCTCTTGGTGGTTATGGTTCGCGTGGTTCAGGCAAGATACAATTTGATATAAATAAAATAAAAGTGAAAACTTCCAAAGATTATGAAGAAGGCACTGATGGAACTGATGTAGTAATGGACTTTAGGAAGTTTGGAAGTGATAAATTAAAAGAAATCGAAGAAATTTTGGGTAATAAAAAATGAAAGAATTAACATTATACCTCAAATCCACTGGCGGATTTAAAGAAAATATTCCGCATTCGGATACAATTTTCGGCGCCATTTGCTGGGGAATTCGCCTTTTTTATGGTGAAAAAATACTAATGGATTTTATTGCTTCTTATCAAACTACCAATCCGGTGCTTTTAATCTCGTCAGCCTTTCCATTTATTGCCAAAGAAAATAACATTACTCATCTTTTTCCAAAAGTTTGCTCACCACCGCTTAAACCAGCTGAGGAAAAATCGCATTACAAACTCCAAAAGAAATTCGCTAAGACTCAGTATGTGGATAGTGATGTATTCCAGGAAATAATAAGTTATGGATATAAAGAATGTGATCTATGGGATAAACTTCTCAAAAAAGAATATTTGCTATCTGATGATGAAAAAATTCTTTCAAAGAAAAAAATCACCGCTCTGCCCATGAAAGTGTCTACTATTCCGGGTAATGCGGTTGACAGAATTAGAGCTGGAACAATTGAAGGGAAATTATACCATACCAATGAGGTATTCTTTGAGTCAGACTGTGGGGCTTTTATCCTGCTCCGATGTCAAGAAGAATGGCTCTCCAAAGTATTAGCAGTATTTCGATTTTATGGTGATAAGGGACTTGGTGGTGATTTTTCTGTTGGAAAAGGGCATTATCAATTAGAATTCAGAGAGAACTTCCCATTCAAAGAGCCCGTTAGCGGCAAACATTGGATATCCCTTTCCCTCTATTTTCCTACCTCTGAAGAGTGGAAATTTTTCCAAAAAAATTCTGAAGACTGCTGGTATAAGATTATCAGACGCAAGGGCAAGATGGAAAGTAGTTTTAGCGAATCTACCAATATTTGGAAGCAATCAGTGATTATGATAGAAGAAGGTTCTGTGTTCCCCATACTTGAGAATCAGAAGATATATGGAATGTTACCGGTTGTAAAAGAAAAATCTGATAATACAAAAATTTACCATTATGGATTAGCATTTACAGTAAAGATGGAGTAATATTATGAGTAACCAAATAAATGACACTAACACCATATGGATAAGAGTTGTAAGTCCTGTGCATATCGGTTCAGGGAATGAATACTATCCTTATGAATATTATCCTGATGTGGACTACCTAAAGGTCTTTAATTTGGATTTGTTTATCAAGCAATATCCCAAGGAGGCAGAGGAGATTTTTGCACAAATGACTAAGCCATTATGGCTATTGATGGAAAAAGACAAAGTATATTTAGGAAAAAGTGAGTTGATACGAAATCAAAACAAGATAGATAAAAACATTGCTGAATCGTTAAAAAGATGGGCAGAAAAAGGGAATGCTGCCACAATATGGGAATTTATCAAAACCAATAAATCTGAGCCCTATATTCCTGGTAGTTCCATAAAAGGTGCATTAAGGACCGCTATCGCATATGCAATAATGAAAAAATCACCGAGAGTATATCAAAAAATAAAAACGGATGCCGTGAAGGAAGTGGAGGATAAAAAAGAAAACCGGAAAAAACTCGTTCCAAATGATGAAGAAGTTGTTGAAAATACAATCTTCCGCGATAAAAAGGATGGTAAAAACGATTTGATGCGTCTTTGGTCTGTTAGCGATTCTCAAGCCTTACCTAAAGATAATGTGCTTATGGTCGTTCAAACACAACGACTTTCAAAGGATAGATTCCTTGGCTTCAGAAATTATTACGAAGTTTTGTCTAATAAAACGCCAAAAATTGAAGTCAAAATATCATTTGCTGAATCGTTAGCCCAAACAGGTTTTTTAAAACAGATTGAAATCGGTTTATTTCCCCAAACGCTAAAAGACCTCTTTGATTGTGTAAACATCTTTGTAGATGACATAATTGATTGGGAACTAAATTATTTCAGAAAGCATCCAATTTCGTCACAGCTAAGTGATATTATAAACTTTTACGAGAGCCTAAAATCAATGCGTAATAATGGCAAAATTCTTTTACCCTTGGGAAAAGGTACGGGATGGATTAAAAAATCTGTTGGTCTACTCTTCAAAAGAGACCAATCTCCAATATTTAGTGATATCTTTCGTGCCTATAAATTAGGCAGAAAAAAACAGCGACCTGAGATATTTCCAAGTTCACGCGAGATAATAGTTACTGGAACTAACAAAATGGTTTTCGGCTGGGCGGAAATAGTTCTATAAATTTTTTAATAACTGCCATGGAGGTCTAATGTCCAGAGCAATGATAATTACTGTTGGTGCTCAGGGTGAGCAGATAATCTATTCTATTCAACAATTAAAGCCTGATTATATTGGCCTTTTAGTAACCGCCTCACCGGAATGTAAAAAAACATTAGATGAAATATGTAACGCATGCTCATTATCTCCACCAAAATGCCGGGTGGAGTATTTCGATGATAATCCCGATGAGATTGTTAGAGTGATTGCTAAATTTAATGCGCTTTATAAATGGTTAAAAGATGAGGTTAAGGTTACGGATGAAGAGATTCTCGTTGACCCTACTGGTGGTAGAAAATGGATGAGTGCGGGTGTAACGATGATTGCATCATTTTTGGGATTAGAAATGGTATATGTTAATGTGAAATATAAAGATGGTAAGCCAGACCCAAACACTATGCAAATAATTCCTCTCGGCAATGCCTATGAACAGACTGGTTTTCTTGAAGAGGCGAAAGCGGATAAACTTTTTAACGAATATAACTTTGCGGGTGCTCGTGATATTTATGAATTCTTGTCAAAAAAATTGCAAGATCCCAGGAAAGTTGCGATTAAAAAAGACATTGCTGATGCCTATTTGAACTGGAGCCAATTACGGTTTGCTGAAGCATTGAAATATATGGAAAGTGCTATCACAAAAATAAACCAATATTCAATGTTGAGGGAACAT
>JBDRWD010000086.1 GCA_039802205.1 candidate division WOR-3 bacterium | reverse complement strand
TTGTAGGGGTTGGTGCAACAGCAACACCGGCTTTGATTACGGGCTTTTCATCCTTCAGGGTCGTACCACCAGGTGTGACCCCGGATGAAACAATATTTCCCTCTGACCGTTTGGTTTCTTTGAACTTATCTTTCACGGTTGGCCCCCTATTTAATTTATATCCATTTATTAATCTTATGTTACATTTCAACACTCAGAGTTAATATATCCAGTGACCCCCAAACTCCGGTGCGGCACATTCGCAAGGACCTCCAGGATGAAAAGCACCAAAAGCATTACAAACCCATCCTTTTGGTCCTCTCAATTTTCTCTCCTCTTCCTCTTGCCTCCTTCGTTCCTCCTCTTGTCTTCTTCGTTCCTCTTCCTGTCTTCTCCTTTCCTCTTCCTGCCGTCTCCTTTCTTCTTCCTGTCTTTGTATCTCTTTCTCTGCCTCCTTACCAGTAGATAGAATACTCTGCTTCTGCTCATCTGTAAATAATGGTGGAGGAATTTTCTTTTTTGTCTTTTTTTCTACTTTTTCAAGGTATTCTTTTAATTTGAGCAATTCATTAGTCTTATTTTCTTTACCCTCTTTAACCTCTACACCCACCACCAGATATTTTTGTGCCATATAATATGCCCTTGCCTCCTGATTAGAAGTGAATTTTTCAACCTCTTCCTGAGGAAATTTTTTTATTCTTTCAATCATCTGCTGGGCGACTGCAGTAAGCGGGGTATTACAGAATTTGCAGAAATCAAAACAACTTAACTTACCACATTTTGGACATACTATGCCACCGACCGGATTACCACACTCCGCACAATAAGCTGCGCCTTCTTCAAGGTCAGCATAGCAGAATTTACACTTACCTTCTAATAACCATTCACCACAGACCTCACATATATCAGCATTAGGGGCAACAATTTTTGCCCCACACTTCGGGCACTTTCTGCCACCTGTAAAATCATAACCACATTCAGCACAGAATTTCGCTTCAGTATCATTTATTGAATGGCAGTTTGGACATTCTTTACCCTCTCTTTCTTCTTTGGATGGAACTACCTTTTTTTCTTCTTTACCTTTTTTCTGGAATTCCATAATCGTCCTTTATTTAAATATATCTTTTCCTAAAAATTTTTGCAATAATTGCAAAAACTACAAAGACTCCAATCAGCATGGCGCCCTTTTCGGGATATGATATTGTAAAAGTCACTATAAATAAAAGAAAGGCAGAGATGGCAATAATATCGCGGGTTATCCCAAAAAGAGATGCAAACATCATACCAAATAAAACCGGGCCGGAAATCGTTATCGGTATATTCCAATCCCATATGATTTTTACAATTGCCCCGACCGCCAGACAATCCCGGGCAATTTCTGACCATCTACTTTTATCATCTGCCCTTTTTCCCCAGAGCATATATCACCCCTATTTTATTTTCCATCTTGTGATGCCTGTATTTCTATTGAGAAATCATCAAGCGATATATAGATTAAAATTATACTGATATTATCTTCGCCACCCTTCCTCTTTGCCTCGTCAAGAAGTCTATCAACCGCATTATCTTTTTCATTATTCAAAATGCCCTCTATTTCATCATCACTTAACATATCTGACAATCCATCACTACAAAGGAGTAATATATCACCGTTTAATATGACACCACCAGCAGGATGGAAATCAATAAAAATCCTTTCTCCACCGCCAAAAGAATTTAAGATAATATTTGAAGGTGCTTCTTTACTACCCATTGCTTCCTGCAGAGAGTGGTCTTTTGAAATCTGCGCAAGATTACCCCTTCTCAATCTGTATAACCGACTATCACCAACATTAATATAATAAACATTTTCACCATAGAATAGAACCCCAATTAAAGTAGAACCCATTCCCTTTTTATTGATGTCTTTATTCCCCTCCTCCAAGATAAATGAATGAATTTCCTTTGCCCATATAGAAAATCTATCAGCAAGGTCCTTTTCTGTCAATCCTTCTTCTATTGCCTGCACTTTCTCAACAATTTTTCTTAAAACCAATTCACTTGCAACCTCACCGGCATTATGCCCGCCCATACCATCGGCAACCGCGACAAAGAATTTCTGCTTGTCTTTTAAATCTAAGACCAAATCTCTCTTATCATCACGAAATATATCATCACCAATTAACACCATATCCTCATTATGTTCTCTCACACACCCTTTGTCACTTATTGCAGAAATCTTTAACTTCATTTATATCCTCCTGGTCCCAGTCGTTGGTGTTGGTTTTTTAATTTCTATAAAAAATTCTATATTGGCAATTTGTAGATATGATTTATCAGCGAGAACTTGTGGTTGATTGGGAACTAAAGGTAAATTATTATACTTTGTGCCATTAGTTGAGCCTAAATCCGTGGCAAGCCAGCCCTTCTGCGGGTCAAAAACGATTTTGAGGTGTCTGCCTGAAACTGTATCATATTTTCCAAATATGTCCACAAAATCTCCATATAGTCTGCCGATTAAGGCATCTTTTGTGATTTTAATATCAAGATTAAGGGTTCTATTTATTAAATGCAATTCACCAGCGGGTGCAGGTGGTAATTGCGGACCACCCACCCCAACTTTTGCAGTTGAAGAAAGACTTTTTGCTGTTACAAGAGAAGTCCCATCCTGTGTACAAACCTTGCCCTTGCCCGGTTTATTACACTTTGGACAGACTAAAATTTCCTGTCCACACTGGTCACAATAGAAGGAATCACTCTCAATATCGGCTTTACAAAAGGCACATATCATTATTCTCACTCCACCCTAAAGCTATATTTTTGATTTTTCTCATTTAATGCCCAATTTTTTAAGTGCCTCATCTGCTGACTGTTTTACCCCTTCATTATTGTCCTCAAGTGCTATTTTTAAGATTTTGACCACTTCTTTACTTTTAATTCCCAGTTCTCCTAATATCTGGACACCACCAATAACAGGGTCTTTTCCATGTGTTTTACCAGTGAGTTTAAATAGACCATTAGCAACGGTTGAAAGAACTGCAAATATATTTACTGGGGCTCCTTTAGGAATCACTCCAAATGGAAAGTAGTGTATCTCCTTGGGGGCATATACTACTAAAGGAGTTTCATCATCTAATTCCCTGGATAAATCTTTGTTTGGATATTGTGGCTGCGTCGGTTTTTTCGCTGCTAATATTTTTATCTTTAGCTTTGATATCAACACCTTAATAATTTCTCTTGTATCAGCGCCTTTTTCTTTAAGATATTCTACAGTCTCGGTATGTCCATTAATTGACGCCCACATCAAAGCAGTCCAGCCATACTTATCTTTAGCATTAATATCAGCACCTTTCTCAATCGCAGCTTTTAAGACAAACATATTACCATCTTTTGCTGCTTGAATTAAAACTCCGTTTAAGTCCATTTTAACCTCCTACAAGGTTTTGAAACCTTGCCCTACATTACCTTCCATTATGTTGATATGGGACTAAGGTCCCTACCCCAATAATAAACGGGATAGTCTGCTTCGAAACCATATTAACCCATTTTAAGGTCTTCAACTGTGATTGTATTCAAAACCTCTGGTTCTACAGGAGCCTTTTGCATAAGTTCAGCAACCCTGGCGGATTGATTCTGTAAGACCATCTCAAAGATGTTTCTGACCGTCCTGGCATTAGCAAAATTTCTATCCCTTTTGTTGTAAATATCCGTAAATAGTCTCTCCAGATATTCTTCTACACCTTCTCCAAGTTTCATTCCTTTTTTCTCTACCATTGAAATAAATATTGCCTTTAACTCTTCTGGCTTGTAGTCTTCAAAATCAATATACTTTGTAAATCTTGATTGAAGACCAGGATTGGCATTTATAAAATCTTCCATTGGCTCAGGATAACCTGCCACAATCACAATAAACTTCCCTCTATCGTCTTCCATTCTCTTGAGCAAAGTATCAATCGCCTCTTTGCCAAAGTCATGCCCCACCCCTCCTTTCTGTGGCGCAAGTGTGTATGCTTCATCTATAAATAAAATACCACCCATTGCATTGTCAATAACCCTATTTGTCTTGGGTGCAGTCTGACCAACATATTCAGCAACAAGCCCAGACCTATCAACCTCTACGAGATGCCCCTTACTCAACAATCCCATCGCTTTAAAGACATCAGCAAGGATGCGGGCAACGGTGGTCTTGCCTGTACCAGGATTCCCGCGGAAGACAAAGTGCAAATTTAGCATCGTCTCTTTTATACCTGCTGAAGCACGCGCCCTTTCAACCTGAAGGTAATCAATGAGTTTTTTAACTTCCCTCTTTACTGCCTGAAGCCCAATGAGACCTTCCAATTTCTTCAATGCATCTTCTATACTGACAACCTTTTCTATCTCATACTTTGGCGGAATATCCTCAACCCTGATGATTGATAACTCTTTCTTGTCATAATCCTTTAGGGCAGATAGCCTATTGGCCTGCATCTTAATACATTCCTCAAAGAGCTTTCTCACCTCTCTACCATTTGCGAAGGTTTTATCCCGCCTTTCATACATTGAAGTAAATATCCCTTTTAATTTTTCTTCTGCTTTATCTTCAATCTCGTATTTGTTTTTTTCAGCCATCTTCTTGAAAATCCCCAGTAACTCATCGGGCTGATAATCCTCAAAATGGAAATAGGTATTGAAGCGGGATGGTAAACCGGGATTGGCATTGATAAAGTTCTGCATCTCTTTGGGATAACCTGCCACAATCACAATAAACTTACCCCGGTCGTCCTCCATTCTCTTTAACAATGTATCTATCGCCTCTTTACCAAAGGAATCAACGACATTCTCTGGAGCAAGAGTATATGCCTCATCAATGAAAAGAATTCCACCCATCGCACTATCACAAAGTTTATTTACCTGTGGTGCAGTCTGTCCTACATACTGAGCAACCATCTTGCTACGGTCAACCTCAACCAAATGACCTCTATCAAGCAATCCAATTGCTTGAAATATTTCACCGAGTTTCCTGGCAACGGTCGTCTTACCCGTTCCTGGATTTCCAGTCATTACGATATGAATACCAAGCTTATATGTCTCCCCTAATTGTTCAGCCCTTTCTTTCTGAATTCTTATTGTATTTATTAGATTCCGCACCTCGGTCTTAACATTTTCCATACCAATAAGTTCATTGAGTTCCTCAAAAATTTCTTCCACAGTCTTTTCTTCAGGAAATTCACCCTTAATATCCTCAGGAATTATAATACAGTCATCATTGGCACCCGCTGAGATACGGAGATAATAATTACTAATAATCTCCTCAACCTGTTTTATCGCTTCACGGGCATTACTAAATGAATCATCTTTGGTTTTAACAAGATGTTTAAATAATTTTTTTAATCTTTGATTTGCATCTTCATTAAGGGTAAAGCCTTGCTTCTTTAATTCGTTTTCCGCAATCTGGAATAATTGGTCGGCATTGAAATCAGGAATTTCAAAGATGTATTTGAATCTACCTTTGATACTGGGATTTTCCTCAAGATATTCCTTTAAGCCTTTAGGTAATCCGGCAAGGATGATAATTGGGTCATACTTTGATTTCTCCATCTCACTGAAAAGTTTATCAAGTGGGTTTATCTCACCTGAATAACCAGCAGGCACCAATTTTTGAACATTATCAATAAAGAGGATACCGCCTTTTGCCTTCTGGAAATTCTGTTCAAAGTCCTTGGTAAATTTTGCCCAGTCAACCGCATCTACTGTTAAGGCATCTTCCTTAGAGGTTATTCCATATTTATAAAAGACCCCACATAATATTTCCCCAATTCTACTTTTTCCGGTGCCCGTATTGCCGATAATGACTGTATGGAGATTTTGTTTTGAGACAGGTTGCCCTATTTTACGCCGCTTTTCCATTCCTTGAGCAATATTGATAATACTTTGAATTCGTTGTTTTATATCATCAAGACCAACAAGGTCTTCTAATTGAAATGAAGGCAGAACTAATTTTGAACCGCAGAATTTACAATATTTGGCGATGTCACGATTTGATGAATTACATTTCGGGCAGACTATTCCCATGGTTATACCTGCTTGCTATTCGTGGTGGTTGTTAAAGATTGCAATTCTTTATTAATCTCAATGCTGTCCATTTTAAAAACTTTATTCACAATTTGCTGTTCTATGTTTTTTCTTTTATCTTCTATCTCAGATTGTACTTTGTCTATACGATCTTGGTAATTTTTTTGTGTGGCAGCCGGTAAGAGAATTTCGGACGCCTCTCGGTTTATGTGGTGATAGGATAACAGAGTGCGAATAAGTAAATATAAAAAAACAGGCGTAATTACAAATGGAAGTATCACACCTACCACGCCGCCTACAACAAGACCTATAATAGCACCAAAGAGTCCGCCGTAAATAAGACCAGCTATACCCCCTATGATTGCACCAATCCATATTAAAACTCCTCCTCCTTTAACAGCAAAAAATAATGTCCAAGCAACGGTCATACTAAGGCCTACGAATATAATTTTTTTACCCTCTCCTTCCCAGAATTTCTGCATTTGGATTTGTTTGTAATTATTTCTTAACAACTCCAACTCTTTCTTTTTATCTCCTTCTATCTTTTCTAATTCTTTTTTTCTTGTATTCTCTAATTTCGTTTGTTCTATTTTAATTAATTCTTCTATAAGTTGTTCCTCTTTTGCATGAAACTTAAGGTATTGATGATTCTGATTAATCTTTTTTAACAGCTTAACAAATTCATTTCGTAAAATCCTGTTGAACTGTGCACGCGCATACTCAATCCACACTTCGCACAACCATTCATAAACCTTACGCATATCATCTGATGCAAATTCTTTGGTAATATTACTCCCTATAGTATTTATAAGGCATGTGGCAAATTTAAAATTGTAGTAATTGTGCAGCCAATAATCTGCTTCTTTTACGAAAATGCTATCAGGTACTATATCTTTTTGAATGTCCAGTATATGTTTAGATAGGAGTGATTCAAACTCTTTAACATCTCTTGCTTTTTCTCCATTTATAATAAAGGAACTCTCCCTATCCAGTGCGTAACTTAATGTAGTAGCATCATATCTACCAATTTTTCGCCATCTTTCAATACTATTTTTTAATTCCGTAAACTGCTCAAGCCAGATTGATAACTTGGAATCTGGATTAGTTAACTCTTTTATAAGTTTATCTTTCACTTCACCTTCAGTAGCAAGCAAATCTTCCGGCTTAAAGAAAATTAAATTCCCAAACTTGAATTTCTCCTTACCCTGTAATTCCAATACAATTGTATTGAATGCACGCTCCTGATTAAATGCCTGGGCATACTTCCGAAAGGCATTCGCAATATCCTCATAACCACGCGCCTCTAAATAAAGATAAAGGTCAGCATTCTTTTTATTCTTGAGATATACCTTATAGTACGAAGACTCCTGCTCAATCGCATCACCTATCTCTTCAGCATTCCTACACTCAATCCCAGCGAATGTCTTGTAATTCTTTAATGGGTCTATCATATATGCCGACTTGATTAACCCAGCATCCTCATCAGCAGGATACTCCTTCTCCGTTATTTTCTC
>JBDRWD010000085.1 GCA_039802205.1 candidate division WOR-3 bacterium | reverse complement strand
TTCTAAGAGGTCATAAATCACACCCCAGTTTCTACCTGCTTCCAGGACCGCCCGAAAATAATTATCACCAAAAGAATTTAACAATCTTACAAAAGCCTCACGAGTATTTGGTAATTTTTTCCGTTACTAATCGCTTACCATCTTCATCCATCACCGTTATGGTAGATGAATGCTTATGGACATCTACACCCAGGTAGAGATAATTTTTATCTTCGGCCATTAGTACCTCCTGTTTAACTAATTTTATTAAAAATTCCGCATATGGGAATAACTATTTTTCATTATATCCTTGACACCGATAAAATTAACCATATAATATGTCTTATGAAAGAAATAGAAAATCCATCTTGGCGGGAGTTTTATAAAGAAACAGTCACTTTTAAAAAATTCTTAAAACGCATAATGTGTAATCTTGAATTAATTTTTTTAATTATCAAACGAATGCCCCGTTCTGTAGTTGAAATTGGTACCGGGACTGGTGCTTTAAGTGCTTTTATTAGCTGGTTCTTACCTACGGTGGTCGCTATTGATAATGATAAAGAAGTTTTAAAAAATGCCAAGAACAATTGCAAAATTTTTGGTAGGAAAATCAATTTTGTTGCCGCAGATGCATTTGCTCTGCCATTTAAGGACAGTGTTTTCTCCCTATGTTTTTCTCAGGGGTTTTTTGAACACTTTCAGGATAATGAGATTAGAAATTTGATGATGGAGCAATTACGGGTATCTAAGCAGATAATAATATTTAGTGTGCCGTCCGACAAATATCCTGTTAAGCCATTCGGCAATGAAAGATTATTGTCTCCTTCAAATTGGCATAAGATAATTCTTTCTAGTCTTTCGCTTAAATCATTTCGTACACAGGTAAGATATTGCCGAGTAGATATTGAAGCCTTTAAATATTTTTTTACTACTAAAAAATGGCATGGATTTTTTGAAATAATAGGATTTCTTAAAATTATTGGCATCGAAAAGAATAAATGAAGTTCGCCTTGATCAATGACCAGCCATTTTATTCCGGAATGGGTAAATATGCATTCAAGATATTTGAATTGTTGAAAGAAAAGTTTGCCCTTGATTTTTTATTGCTGGATTATAAAGATAGGGTATTAAGGAATCAAAAAGGTGATATTATTGCTCAGGATAAAAAATTCCCGCTCTTTGATAATAAACCATTTTTCTGGTATAGAATCCATAAAAAGTTTCCAGAATATGATTTGTATCATTTTGCCAATCAAAATCTATCCTTTTTAATCTCAAAAACAAACTCTATTATCACCTGTCATGACCTTGCACCGTTGATAGTTCCTGACCATCCTTCAGAAAAAATCTGGCGGCGCCTTATTTATTATGGACTGAAAAAAGCACAGGTTGTTCTTGCGGATTCAGATTCAACAAAAAGAGATTTGATAAGAATCTATGGTATCTCTGCAAAAAGGATAAAAACAATCTATCTTGGGGTCGAACACAATATCTTCAGACCTCTAAACAACAAGGAAATGCTGAAAAAGAAATTAATGATTTCCGAAGATTTTAAAATCATCTTGAATGTGGGAACCGAAAAATACAGAAAAAATATACCCGGGGTTATACAGGCTTTTGCAAGACTTCTATTTGAATATAAAAATTTAATTTTAATAAGGGTCGGTAAACGGACTGTCCGAACATTCCGGTTGATAAAAAGACTGGGCATTGAAAATAATGTAAAATATTTTGAAGATGTTACAGAAAACGAACTTCCAGATTTTTATAATGCCGCAGATATATTCGTAATGCCTTCTTTTTATGAAGGTTTTGGGCTTCCCGCCCTTGAGGCAATGAGTTGTGGGACTCCAGTGGTGGTTGCCAATACAAGTTCTCTGCCCGAAATCGTGGGTGAGGCAGGATTAAAAGTAAATCCATATTCCGTGTTGGAAATTTACGAGGGTATAAAAAAATTGTTGGATAATCGAAGCCTTTATTCTGAGCTAAAAGAAAAGGGCATTACCCAAGCAAAAAAATTCACCTGGCAGAAGACAGCAGATGAAGTTGCTGAAATCTATGAAAACTTTACTGATTAAATATAGAGAATTTCCATTCTTCGATCGTTTTAGAATAATGGGATTGTTGAATTATTGAACATTTTAACTATAATTAATAATGGAGTCCGGCAAACAATTCTCATCAATCTTAAAGAAAATAGTTTTCTGGATTATTATTTTAATTATATTCTTCTTTTTGGGTAAAAACCTTGTTCAGACCTGGCAGGAGATACCTTTCGATAAATTAAAAATTAATTTCGGTTTTATCGTCATTTCATTCATACCAATTTTTTTAAATTTTCTTTACGGTGCTTATTTATGGCAGAAAATTTTAGCAAATCTTGGGGAAAAAATTTCATTTAAACACTCCTTGTCTATAACCGGAATTTCAATCCTTGGAAAATATTTACCCGGCAAAGTATGGTATGCAGCAGGTAGGGTTTATTTTATAAGAAAATTGGGGGTGAAAGAAGAAAAAGGATTTCTGAGTATGGCGCTGGAAACTGGTCTTCTTTTGCTTTCTTCCCTTATTATTTTTATAATTTCACCATTGATTTACAACTTCGCTATATTAAGAAGTTATATCTTTCTTGCAATTATTCTAACCGTCTTTTTTATAATTGTCCTGCATCCGTTTTTTGCAGAGAAAGTTATAAATTTTTTATGTAGAATAGTAAAACGTCCTTTTGTAACACTGAAATACAATTATTTTTCAATGCTACTCCTCACATTATTATATGGAATCGCATGGATAATCTACGGCATTGGTTTTTTCTTTCTAATTAATTCATTCTATCCGGTTTTTTGTAGTAAATTAATTGATTTAACTGGTGTATTCGCAATCTCCTGGAATCTTGGATTTCTTGCGCTATTTGCCCCTGCGGGATTAGGCGTTAGAGAAGGTATATTAACTCTATTACTGTCTCTTTATTTTCCTAAACCGATTGCAATAATAATAAGTCTTTTGTCGCGTTTATGGATAACCGTCGCTGAAATTATATTTGCTATAATCTCAATAAAATTTTTGCCCGGGCAAACCTCGAAAGACAAAGTATTAACTTAGTTGTAATACATAGGTGTTGACATTTCAGGTATTTATTATATAATTTTTTGAGGAGGACAAATGAGACAATTTGCTATTATCTCACTAACTTTTATTTCCGTAATATTTTCTGCAGAATGGCAGATTACTGCAAATCCAACACCAAGGAGTATGGCAGTGGCAGTCACCGACAGTATCGGGCAACGCATGATTCTATTTGGCGGTGGTAATTATAGATTACCATGGGGCGGACACTTTAATGATGTCTGGATACTTGATTTTAACACTCAAACCTGGAAATTATTTCAACTTCCCCAACCTCTTCCAACACCTCGGCGCTCACCTTCCATGGTATACCATCCGATACTCAATTCTGTAATACTCTTTGGCGGCAGAGATGATTATACATTTTATAATGATGTATGGATACTCAATCTCAATCCGGGATATGAAGTATGGACCCAGATTTTCCCTTCTGGGACTCCGCCCGTAGCCCGTGATGCACATTCAGCGATATTTGACCCGGTAAACAATCGTATGATTGTCTTTGGTGGTTATGATGCAGGCGGAAATAACTTCAATGATGTCTGGGCTTTAAATTTGAATGATACAACCTGGATCCAGATAAATCCGTCTGGTTCGCCGCCACCAATAAGAGGTGCACATACTTCAATTTATGACCCGATTGCCCATAGAATGATTATTTTCGGCGGCAACAGCTCACCAATTTATAACGATGTCTGGGCATTGAATTTAAATTATGGCAATGAGTCATGGCAACAATTATCCCCTTCAGGCACATTACCCGGTGCCCGGACAAGACACTGGGCAGTTTATGATAATCAAAATCACGAAATGATTCTGGGATTTGGTTATGATTATCCAGGTTATATGTTATATTACAATGATGTCTGGGCTCTCAATCTGAATTCTTTAGTCTGGCATCAGATTATACCGAGTGGTGTAAACATTGAAGGCAGACGAGGTGCCTGTGCAGCTTATGACCCATTCCATCATAAAATCTTTGTTTTCGGTGGTGATCAGTATTATGACTATTATTTCGGTGATACATACGTGCTTACCCTTGATACGCTTGCGATCAGTGAAAACAAAGATAAAACAATCCTTCAATCTTATCTCAAAGTGCCATCTAATCCGGTAAAATTTCCTTGTCAAATCAATGCCTTTGTTCCGACCTGTCGTGATGGATTTTCATTGAGAGTCGTGGATGCCTCAGGAAAGGTGGTTAAAGACTTGATAAAAAAAGGATCTAATTCAGGCAATCATATCATTGCTTGGGATGGCTGCGATAACAATGGCAGACGGGTTTCTGCTGGAACTTACTTTATTCTAATGGATATTGATAATAAACTGAATTCCCAAAAATTGATCGTCATAAAGTGAAAAATCATTTTATTGATTGGTTTTTCGAAGATTTTTAATTAGTGCACAATTAACCATTATCGCAAATTCATACCAAGTTGGCTCATTATGAATGACCACATATCAACATCTTCTTCAATTTGTTCAGATTTTGTTGTCCCGCCTCCGTGTCCTGCATGTCTGCGAACTATTAATAAGATTGGTGCCTCGCCTGTTTGGTTTTCCTGAACCTTTGCTGCCATTTTCATGGCATGCATCGGATGACACCGTGGGTCATTATCACTTGCCTCAAAAAGGACTGCAGGATATTTTTGTTTTTTAACATTGTGATAGGGTGAGTACTTGATTAAATATTCAAACTGTTCGGCGTTATCAGCGCTTCCATACTCTTCAGCCCAAATATTTGCATAACTGTATTTATGGTATCTGAGCATATCAAGTAAAGGGACACCAACATAGACTGCCTTAAATAATTCTGGCGCTTGGACCAATGCCGCCCCGGTAAGCAATCCACCATTACTGGCACCACCAATTGCAAGATACTCAGGACTCGTATACTTATTCTCAATAAGGTATTCCGCCGCAGAAATAAAATCGTCAAAGACATTCTGTTTTTTATCAAGCATTCCTGCCTTATGCCATTCATCCCCAAATTCGCCGCCACCGCGCAGATTAGGTATTGCGATCATTCCACCAGATTCAAGAAAGACTCCATAATTTACGGAAAAATGCGGGTGGATAGATATCTTAAATCCCCCATACCCAGTCAAATATACCGGGTTTTTGCCATTCTTTTTTATATCCTTATGGTGCACCAAGAACATTGGTATTTTTGTTCCATCCTTTGAATCATACCACACCTGTTCGACAACAAAATTAGATAGCTCAATATCAATCGGTGGGCGATGATATAGAATTAATTTATCACTTTCAAAAGCGTATTTATAAATCGTTAAGGGATGGGTAAAAGAACTGAAAGAAACCCAGACATCAGGCTTTGACCAGTAGCCCCAGACCCAGGCACTCCCTATGGTTGGCAATGGTAGGTCTCTGATGTATTCCCCTTCTATGGTATAAATCTTTATGTTCGTATGGGCATTATGGATATAAACTGCGTAGAGATGCCCACCAATTGCTTCAATATATTCAAGGTGATCTTCAAACTCAGGAATGATTTCCTGCCAGTATTTCTTATCCAGCTTATCCAGAGTCGTTGAAAATACCCTTCCATTTGGTGCATCCAGATTTGTTTTTATTATCAATCGGTCCTCCACCAGAATTACGCTGTATTCGGCATCAAAACCCGTAGCAATCGGTTGCATCGGTTCACTGGTGCCTAATCTCTGGATATAAACTTCATTTTTGTAAAACATTGAGCGATAAAATAATACATATTTTCCATCCTCACTGACTACCGCATTATGAAAATATTCTTTTACTTCCGGATGAAAGAATATTTTTTTATCTTCAGAAGTTGGTGTACCCAGTTTATGGAAATAAACTGCATCCCAGTAGTTCTCTTCACCTTCAGGCACTGTGCCCTTCAATGGATTCGCAGTATAATAAAAACCTGAATTGTCCGGCAACCAGGCAACTCCGCTTTGGCGCCAACCCTGGAGTGAATCAGGTAATGTCCTTCCTGTTTCAACTTCCATTATTTTTATAATCGGATTTTCCTTTCCTGCTTCCTCTACGCTGTAGGCAATATATTTACCATCCCGTGATGGATAGACCGCGCCAAGGGTATTCAACCCCCATTGATTCGGATCAAATAGTAAAACTGATTCAGCATTTTCATTCTCTTTTGTATAATATGCCCAGCGCTCCCAATCCTTCTTTATTGCTGAATAAAATATTCGATCACCAACGAGAACTTGACGAGGAGCAGATATATCATCGTATCTTTTTAATTCAGTAAATCTCCTTTTCAACCATTCCCGCTGGGGAAGTTTATCAAGATATTCACGTGTCAGATTATTCTGCTGGGCAATCCATTCTTGAACTTTATCATCAGTAAAATTTTCTAACCACCGGTACTCATCAATAATTACCTTCCCGTGGATACAATCGGCGACAGGCACTTTTTTTGTCGAGGGAAATCTTTTTTCGGTATATTTCATGATGCACCCCATGTTAAGCAAAATAAGGATTAAATTAATTTGTATAATCGGCTTTTTCATATTTATTTGCTGGGCGATTCCAGCGTGAATTCGCCCACTGCCGAAAATTGTTCGTTACTCAAGAGATCGGTGGTTTTGGCAACAATTATATAATTACCCGGAGGCAAATCCATTGGATGATATTTTGCAGCAATATATGCCACATCACCATCACCGCTTTTAATATGGCTCATAATATCAACAATCTCTTTGCGCATTCGCTCTTTATTGTAAACTTCATAATCAACCCGTAGTAAATGTTGCCCTTTCTGCATTTTTAGATTATATACTTCATGATATATATAGAACGGGGTAGACACAGGAAGCGCTGCCTGAACGACTGGTATAACCCTGCCTACCGGCTTAAAAAATTTCTCATCACTTATTGCTTCATCAATCAATTTCGCAAAAACCAAATCACTTATTTTTTTTGCATCTTCTTTGTAATCAAGAAGATCAACTGAAAATTCTTTCCTACCATAGGTCTGTTCCTGCGGATTGAGGTATTCAATGGCTATTCTGTATTTCTGGGGTGCTAGCCACAAGTTTATCTCATCGTAATAAATAAAACTCCCAAATCCATTCGTCGGTATTAAGCTACTAAGTCTTTCCACTATTAGACTTTCAGCCTCATTATACACCTGCACCCTCCGGCGCAGCGGTGTATCCGTGGCAGCATCAATCTGAATGCTGGTGTATATCTCTAATCTAACCAAGTCCCGTCGTTGCCTAAATCGCCCGTAAGATATTGCGAAGTTTAATTTTTTGCCGAAAACAGTATTAACAAAAGCTATTTCTGTTGTGTCTTCTTTCAAATAGGGAATTCTTACGTGTTCACCAAATTCACTCTTTGCCACAATCTTATAGGCACGAGTTAGCCGAACGAAATCGAATTCTATGCCTTCATTTTTGTAGGTCCATATCTCGGCAGGCCGGACGAATTCCCTCGTCACAATTCCCACTTTCTTTTCTGGAGTTATTATATAGCGCCTTGTAGGATTTCCATATTTTACATATATGGGTATCCGGTCATCGGTAAGAGGCGCATATTTGCCGAATTCTTTAAAGGCAAACTCTACCCTTTTTTCAAATTCGCTCTGTTCTTCTTCTTTACCCTGCCAGTATTGTTCATAGAATGCTTTGCGCTCAACCGGTGAGGGCAAGTTTAAGTACTGATAAGCTGCAATTGAATCTATACCCCGCAGTCCCAAATAAATCTTTCTCTCTTTCTCCAAAAGCCGGTAGTACTTTGCTCCCAGGATATTAGAGGTACAACCAGCAATTAATAGAATCCCGAGAATGAAAGAAATGAAATTTTTTTTAAAAACTGTCTTTCTGTATAACATGATACACCCCATAAGTATAACCAGTTATTATTTTGTGTCAAGGATACGATTTGAATCAAAAATAATCTTACCGAAGTGGGGTTATTTAATCAAAATAAAATATCTTACCCAAATACTTGAAAACATAGGCACCCCTGGATATATT
>JBDRWD010000084.1 GCA_039802205.1 candidate division WOR-3 bacterium | reverse complement strand
AGTACTCATAAACCCCCTTATCAATCCAACGCTGATTTAAAGAATCCCACTTTGCAGTCCCTTTTGGCACACCAACCTTGTATTGCTCTGAGTGTAGAAGCAATGCTAGAGAATCGGTAAGCGAAGGCTCTAATTCTTTCATCATCTTGATAATCCTACGATTTTCCTCTAATGAAACACGACTCTGGTCATACCTACCAATAAATGAACCATCAACAAAATCATACCGATACTCCACCGACAGCCCCCTCTCATACTCCTCCCTCGTCCCATACTGACCGGTCTCGGGATCAATGAGATAAAGAGGCATATTGATAGTCGCTCCACACCCTTTACTTACTTTAAACCGGATGCCTCCCATTATTCTTATGCTCACAGCTTTCTTTGTGATTTTTAATTTAACCGAAAATTCGCGCCATTCACCTGGTTTCAAGATTGGAACAAATATTTCTTTCTCGCTAAGAAATATTATTGGATCGGTACTTCCTGCCCAAAAATGGACAGTATAGCCTAGCGCCACCATACGCTGGGGATACATATTCAATCTATTTTCTTCTTTGAGTTTTATGCGATACACAACTTCAAATGTTTCTCCCACACGTGGATAAGCTCCTCTAATATACATCATTTGCTCTACATCGTGTTCTAAAGGACTTACGAAGTCCTGGGCATAACCAAGCCCTATAACCACCATCATCAGCCATACGGCTGCTATTTTGTTTACTTTAATGCCTCTCATTTTTATCCCTTTGCTTACGCATTGCAAACCATTTGCAACTGCACTATTGTAGTTTTAAATGCCTCAATTACTTGCCTCCCGGGATTTTTTCTTCAGGGCGTTCAAATTTCCAATCTTTGCGCAATGGATATTCGCCTTCAGGCCAGTCATCAGGTAATACAAGACGCTCTGGATTAGGATGCCCTTCAACCTTTATCCCAAACATATCCTGTATCTCTCTCTCATAAAGCGTGGCACCAGGAATTACGCTGGTGATAGTTGGCACCTTCGGGTCATTCCTCGGTGTCAGTGTTCGGACAGTCAATACACAATTTTCATTGGCAAGATGATATAATATTTCAAAATTCTCACCCAGATCAACACCCGAAATGGTTGAAACATGATAAAAATTAAATTTCTCTTTTAAAAATCTTATTGCCTCAACAAGGTCTTTCTTATCAACCTTTAAAAAGACCCTTCTTGGGGCAGGATTGGTTATATCTAAAACCTTTTCTTTCAAACCCTGCTTTATCTTTTCTAAAAGTTCAGTTTCACCCATATTTTCCTCAATTCACCTCTGAATATGCAAGGCTAACCTCTGGTTCTGAAAGAACCATCGGTTCTTGAAGAAAGCCTTGCCCTACATTCTCAATTGCCCTGAATTGCCTTAAATTGCCCTCAATTGCCTTTTTCATAATGTCTTCAACAACTTATAAACCCCATCAATCACTGCATCCGGACGGACCGGACAACCTGGAATATAGGCATGGACAGGAAGGACCTGGTCAACACCACCGATGATGTTATAACAACCCCGATACACACAACCACTCATTGCGCACGCACCGACCGCCACGACAAACTTCGGTTCAGGCACCTGCTCATATATCCTTATCATCCTGTCCTTGCTCTGCCTCGTCATTGGCCCGGTGCAGACAATCACATCTGCATGCCTTGGTGTTGCCTTTAACAGAACACCGAATCTTTCTAAGTCAAACCTCGGCATCAATGCGGCAAGTATCTCAATATCACAGGCATTACATGCCCCGGTATTCAAATGTAGAACCCAGGGCGATTTTATCCTTGACCATCTAACAAGCCAGCTTAACATATCAACTCCTCGTTATCAATGCCAAGACCGAGATAAATATCATCGCCAGATAAAAGATACCAAACAAGGCGACTGCGCCTTTGGGAATCGTCGCCACCACCAGTGTCGCCACATGCATCATCGTGAAGAACAGTGCAACATAGAAAAACAGACGATAACCAAATTGGACTTTTGTTCCTGGAATATCCTCACCACAGGCATAGGTTGAAACCTTGCCCGGTGTCTTTTTCATTTTTGGCGCCATCAAACTACCAAGCCAGTAAATCAAATAGAAAATACCCAAGAAAATCAAAAAGGCAATGGGAGGAGAAAGTAAAATATCAATCATTGTGAACCGCCTTTTTGCAGTATCGCTTCGCTCGCAGGATCATCCCGATAACAAAAATCGGGATTTGCAGTATCACTCCGTTTGCAAAAGGCATTTCCTGCAAGTTCCGAATCTTTTTTTGGAACGATACTGCAAGTCCTTCAGGATGATACTGCGTTTCCTGCGTTTTTTTCATATTTATCCTTTCAGCTTTGTAAGTTTTTTCACATCCAGACTACCAGTATGGCGATAAAGATTTATAACGAGCGCCAGGGCAACTGCGATAGCGCAGACCTCAACCACAATAAATGTTATCACCAGGCTCTGACCGGTTAGAATCAGCCCTTTTACCGAACTCGCTGATATCAAAGCAAGGGTCACACCTTTGGCAATAATTTCTATTCCGATGAGCAATTTAATTAAATTGCGCATTGAAAGAAGGCAGTATAATCCAATGAAGAAAAGAATAAAGGCAAATATTAGATTCAGATAAAAATCATTAGGTAAATTAATCATTTTTATCCCTCTTTCTGAATAATGCTAACACCGAAAAGACACCGGCAAAGATTATACCAATTTGAGCGAAGAGATCGAATGTCCGTTTCTGCCATAAGACATCGCCAAATTTGCCAGATTCTGGTAGCCATTTTGTTAGCGGTGGCATTTTGCTCAATAACAGATACATAATCAAAATATCAATAATGATAAACCAGATGAAGAACAACGGAAAGATATAAACAGGCAGTTTACTTTCTTTAAAATCATCACCCCTTGTCAAGCCAATCGTTGAAACAAATAAGACAGTAATCAAACCCGCAACGACCGAAATTTCAAATACACCAGCATAATACGCCTTCATAAAGAACAATACTACTGCAAGAAATACACTTGCTGCCATAAGGCTCAATGCGGCTTTAAGCAGGTCTTTTAACAATACCGCAAGGATTGAAAAGAAGACCAGGGCGCAGAGTGATATTAAATATAACTCCTGCATAAAAACCCCTATAACCTCAAATACTGCATTGCATATCTAATACCATATTCAAGAATATTCACTGCGGGTGTAATCCATTTGGAGATAACCACGGGGAAGCCAATGCCGATTATGATACAAACAAGGGCGATTAAAAGCGTTGACAATGCCATCCAGAAAGGAACTTCCTTAACATTTTGTAGTGTTTCTTTCAATTTACCAAAGAATGCCCGACGCTGGATAATAATATAATACCACAATGTAATAATACTTGCCAGGACCGCCACAAATGCAAATCCATAAGCCCTTGCCTGTAATAATCCTATAATAATAAATAACTTGCTCCAGAATCCGTTAAGTGGTGGCACACCGGCAACGGAAAGCGAACCAACCACGGTAGTCGCCGCAGTAATTGGCATCCTCTTACCAAGACCACCCATCTTATTCAAATCCCTGGTGCCGGTTGAATGCTCAACCGAACCTGAATTCAAAAACAACAATCCTTTAGCAAGGGCATGGTTTAAGATATGGAATAATGCACCCATTATTGCAAAACTCGTTCCCGCGCCAAATCCAAGGATAATATAACCGACCTGGCTGATTGATGAATAGGCAAGCATTCTTTTAATATCATCCTGTCCCAGGGCAAGGACTGCACCGACTAAAATAGAGATTATACCGAGATACATCAAGACCGTTGATACTGCGGGTGTTAAACCGAAGACATTCAAGAATATTCTTGTCAGTGCATAGACACCAGAAACTTTTATTAATAAACCCGAAAGCATTGCGGATATTGGTGCGGGTGCACTGGGATGGGCATCTGGTAACCAGGAATGGAATGGCACAAGCGCTGCCTTTAAGCCAAAACCAAAAATGAAGAATCCAGTGCAGATATACATTATAAATTTCGCATCTTCTTTAAAGAATCTTTCTGCAATGTCACCGAGTTTCAGACTTCCGGTAATACTGAAGATTAGAGCAATGCCCAATAGCAGAAATGCGGTTGCGACTGCAGAAAGTGCAAGATACTTGAATGAGGCCTCAAGTTCATCATGCTTTAAACCATAGGCGACAAGTCCATAGGAAGATATCGCAGCAACCTCAAGGAAGACATAGATTGTAAATAAATCCGTAGCAAGGACAAGTCCGGACATACCGCCGACCATAATCATAAATAGAGCATAGAATATCCCTTTTGAACCATAATGTTCCATATAGTCAATTGAAAATAGCGTTACACCAAAACTGACGAGATATATAGCAAATAACATAAATAGACTGAAACCATCCAACGCAAAGACAATATTTAAATTTTGATTGAACCACTGGAAATGGCGTATTCCGGAATGTGATGCCACAACCTGGTAGCCAAAGGTCATTGAATAAATCAATAGAAAGAGGATTGCCAGATTCGTCAATAAATCAGGTAGAAATCTTTTTGAAACTTTCTCAATCAAAGGCAGGAATGCAGCAAGGACGAACGGAATGATTATAAAAAGAGATACCATATCAGACTCCTCACTTAATCAAAGATAATAAAACATAGACAATTATAACAAGTCCCGCAATACACCAGGCAAGGTAGTTTGCATAGTGACCATTGTGTGCGTACTGGAGTAGTTTCGTGAATGCATTACCAGTGATAGTAACCGTCTTCTCATAGAAGTAGTCAATCGGTCTATCAATCGCCACATACAAGATATGGGCAAGTCCTTTTAAGAACTTAATCCCCTGTTCATACATATCAAAAACCCTTTGCTCTGACCATTCATAGAGGGTGCTTAAAATTGGCAGTCTGTGGATAACCTCAGAGGCATAGGCTGCCTTTTTCTCTGCCTTGTTCCAGCCATACAAATGTATTACAAGACCAATCAGGAGCATAAAAATTGATACGCCAGCAATCGGATTTACCAAATCAAGGGCATGGGCAGAAAAATCATAGTGATGGGCAATCTCTTCGGGATGCATTTCAAGTAAAGGTTCAAAGAAATATTTGAAAGGCAGATAATTATAAACGCCAAATAAAATGCAGAGCACCGCAAGGATAATCATAGGAACCAGGAATGGAGATTCTGCCTCTTTTGTCTTGGGTAATTCTTTGTTGCGCGGTCCTAAGAATATTGAATGCCCTGCCTTTAAGAATGATACAAAGGTGAATATTGCACCAACCCATCCGGCGATAGCAAATATTACAAAGCCTGTTTCATAAGCACCATGTATCACAAGTTCTTTTGATACAAAACCGTTTAGGGGCCAGATTCCTGATATTGCCGCAGCGAGAATTAAATAACACAATGCAGTAATGGGCATATCCTGTTTTAATCCACCGAGTTTCTTCATTTCGGTTGTCCCGGTCCGATGTTCCACTGCGCCTGCGACCATAAACAATCCAGATTTGTATATGGCATTATTCAACATGTGGAATATTCCACCAATGATACCGATCGGCAATGCAGTTCCAATACCCAAGACCATATAACCATACTGGCTTATCGCATGGAATGAAAGCAATTTTTTATAATCCTTCTGTATCAATGCCATTAGCACTGCAAAGACGATAGTAATGGAACCAATTATCATTAATATGATTGAAGCCGGCGTCCCCTTGATTGCAAATAATTCAACTGAAATTCTCGTTAATAAGAATATACCCAAAAGTTTCTCAAGTGCTCCGGGCAAGAATGCCATCACACTGACCGGTGCATCAATTGCCGCATCCGGAATCCAGGTGTGGAATGGCATTGAACCACCCTTTCCCAAGGCACCAATCATCATCATTATAAAACTGAGTAAATACAGTCCGGTCGGTTTTACCGGCTCATGGGCAATTTCAGATAGACTTGCCTTGCCGGTGAGATACCAAAGAATTGCAATGCCGAATATCATACAGAAGTCGCAAAGACCATTAATGATAAATGCCTTGATTGCAGTGCGCTGGGTATTTTCTGTATTACCGAGGGTTATTAGACCATAAAGGGTCAAGAGCAATCCTTCCCAGAAGAAGAGCAATACCAAAAAGTTATCCGCAAGTATCGCACCATTGGCAAAGGCAATCGTGAGAAAGATATAGCAGTAGTATTCGCCGACCCTCGGATGTTCTTTCATCTTTATAAATGAATATAGACTGATTAAGAATCCAAAGATGTTTATCCACAATAATGCAAATGATGAGAAATGATACAATCTCAAATCAAAATTTAGCCAGCCCACCCAGTTCAATGTCAAGACGAGATTTTTGTAATCAAATAAGAGCCAGGCAATATAGACTAAAATTGCACCGGCAATAATAGCAATAAACTCCCGCAGACCCTTGATTGTTCTGGGAATTAATATTGCTATAATTGCTACAACAACCGGTAGCCAGATTGTAGTCAATAATATCTGTGGATTCATAATCCTAACCTCAATATCTGTGTTGTGGCTATATCAGCCAGTTTCATTGGATAGGCGATAAATATACCCGCAAGGAGCGAAAGAATCGCAAGTACAATCACGACAAAAAGCATTGAATTTGTTCCTTCTTTTGCAGGAATCTTTGCCTCACCAAGGAAGACCATATTGAATACCCGGAACATATAGAATGCGGTCATAACTGCAGTAAAGAGTGCTAATGCGGCAAGCCAGAGATTACCAGATTTTACAGTGCCTAAAATCACTAAAAACTTTGAAAAGAATCCACCAAGGGGTGGAATACCAATCACCGAAAATGCCGAAATGATAAATACTATTGCAGTAATGGGCATAGTCTTTATAAGACCACCAAGTTGTCTGATATCCTTGGTATGGGTATTGTGTTCAATAATACCTGCACACAAAAAGAGCCCTGCTTTTGCAAGCCCATGCATTAAAAGATATAAAATTGCACCAGTAACCGCGGTCGGCTCCATCACACTCAAACCTAAAAAGATATATCCAATCTGACTCACCGTAGAATAAGCAAGGATTCTTTTTAGATCGTTCTCCACAGTTGCTGCACCCGCTGCCACGAGACTGGAAATCACCGCAAGGATTGGAATCGCGGTCTGCCAGCCCTCAGGTATTGCAAATGTATAATTAAATATCCTGGCATAGGCATAGACACCAATCTTTACCAGGACTGCGGCATGTAATAATGCAGTAACAGTTGAAGGTGCAACACCCGCATCAGGCAACCAGGTTTGGATCGGCACAGTTGCTGACTTGGCAAACATACCGAATAAAATCAATAAGACTGCGGAGCCAGGAACGAGCGTGCCCCGCATATCCATTATATTGAAACTCTGGGTCTGGTTATAGATCTGGATAAATCCAAAGAGCATAATTACTGCGCCACCAAATGTGACTAAAAATGTCTTATCTGCTCTTAATATATGAATCTTATCACGATAAAATCCAACAAGGCGCCAGGAACAGATCGCGGTGATCTCCCAGAAAAGATACATAAATATCAAATTTGCTGAATATACCAGACCCATCATTGAACCGATGAATAATAAGACCATCAGATAATATTCGCTCTGGTTTTCTTCATGAGCAATATATCCAATAGAGTATAAAACAATCAACATTCCAATAAAGGAAGACACAATGGACATAAAGACTGATAGACCATCAACCACAAGATAAAAATCAAGCCCCATAACAAGGGGTCTACCAAATATATGCTGTCCACCATTAAATGCAAAAGGTAATAATAATAAAGGAAGGATTGCAGTTGCTAAGGCAATGAGTACTGACCAGACCGAACGGAAACTCTTTGATATCAAACCCGCGACAGGAATGGTCAATGAGCCGATTATTGGGACGAATATCGTAAGCAGGGTAATCGTCTCAATATTCATAAAGATTGGCAATTATATTTAAAATAAAAAAAATGTCAATGGGGAAAATGCCTGAGTACTCCTCACTTTTTCCTCCCCCTTTGATGGGGGAGGATTAAGGTGGGGGTGATAAAAATGGATTTGTCTCTTGATTCTTTTTCAATTTGTTTTAAATTCATGGCG
>JBDRWD010000083.1 GCA_039802205.1 candidate division WOR-3 bacterium | reverse complement strand
GGTGGGTGTGAGTTATGATAGTGATTTGGAAAAAGTAGAAAAGGTTGTAATTGAGGTCGCAAAAGAAACCTTGCGTGAAGTTCCGGGTGGAGTAAAGGATTTTGAACCATTTATTCGTTATCACACCTTTGGCGAATTCAGTATTCAATTTACTGTCATACTGCGTGTAGAAGAATTTGCCAGTCAATTCATAATTAAACATGAATTTGTTAAAAGATTGCATAAACGATTCAAACAGGAAAATATAATAATTCCGTATCCGATAAGAATTGTTCATTTTGAGAAAAAAGATAAATAGTTTCCTCACCTTTGAAAGTATATATTTAACTCCAGTTAGATGAAAGAGATTTTGATAAAGCGGTTTAATCTCTTTTGTTTTTATTTGTTGACTTTTATTATTGCTTGCTCCCGTGAATCTGATGAAACTATACTCCGTCGTGAATTTTCGGTGCCTGCTTCGGCAAAGACAATTTACTCACATATTAGCCCAGAAGAGCCGGGCTTTTTTGGCCGGGAAGGTCTGAGAATTGATATTGGATTTCAATTTAATGAACAAGATTTTCAGAAATATCTGACAGATGCACTGAAAAATGGTAAATGGCGTGAATTACCTATACCAAAAGATTTTCTAATGAAGATGCTTGGAATTGAATCAACAAAGCAGGGAATTATAAGGAGTTATAAAAATTCTGGTAAAGAATTGCCTGAAGAAGGTTCAGTGTACAATCCAACAATTGAACAATTGTATGAAGATGCCCTTAAATCGCTTGATTTGCCCGATACAAAAGGATTTTATCAATGTAGAACAGCAGGTGATGATATAATGCGCAAACCAAAGGAGATTAAAATGACTTTAGAGAAAGATCTGATTGATTTTATGCTGGCAATATTGGATACTGAAAAAAGGCAGTTGATAATAAGAGTGAGGACAAAATATTAGTCTGAAAAAGGTATTAAAAGGCTAAAGATGGCAAAAAGGCGAAATGAATTAGAAAGCTAAAGATGGTTCAAGATGGTGAGAAAGGAAAAGCAGGGCAAGGCTTTAGCCTTACTGGCAATAATAGCAATTTGGAAAAGGCATTAACGGACTAAAAAAGACTAAAGATGGCAAGATGGATAGAAAAGGCAAGAAGACAAAAGATAAAATAGGAGGTAAAATGAAGTATATACAATTTGCATTTTGTTTGCTTTTGGTTGTGTGTCTTTCACTGGGCAATTCCCAGTCCGAAAGATTCTCTGCTGAACTGGAAGGTGGAGCGGTCTGGCAAAGCAGGAATGTTGTCCAGATACCAAATACATCTGCAGGTACAAGATTCTCGCTCGTTGAACTTGTTGGAACAGGTCCATTACCCTGGTTTCGTTTGTATCTTAAATGGCATATCACATCAAGACATAATCTTCATATTCTTCTTGCACCGTTATTCTATACAAAGACAGGAACATTTGATACAGATATAAATTACTGCGGCGAAACATTTCAGCAGGGCATTGCAACAGATGCGACATACAAATTCAATTCCTGGCGTCTTGGATACAGTTATAATTTATGCCTGAGTGTGAAGCATAATTGTAGATGCTGGATTGGATTTACAGCGAAAATCAGGGACGCGAAGATAAAACTTGAGCAACAGGGGAGAAGTGCGGAGAAAACAGACCTTGGATTTGTGCCTTTATTACATATTGCAATGGAGAAGAAATTCACCGAAAAGTGGGGATTTGTTTTTGACCTTGAAGGGCTTGCTGGTGGACCGGGCAGGGCTTTTGATGGTGCTTTGAAAGGACGATTTTATCCCACAAAAACCTGGAGTATTTCCTTAGGTTATAGAAGTGTTGAAGGTGGCGCTGATATTACTGAGGTCTATAATTTTGCCTGGATACATTATGGATTGTTGTCTGTTCTGTACCAATTCTGATTTAGGTATTGATTTTTTTTATGAAAGGATAAAATCAATTATTTAATAATAGATGTTAGAAAATAAAGGGATGATTTGATCAATATTAGTATTTGTCATGCTGAACAATGTAATGCCGAATTTATTTCGGCATCTCATGCCATTTTCAGCATCCCGAAACAAGCTCGGGACGGCGACTGAAAAATCATTACTTTTTGAAACCCTGAAATAAATTCAGGGTGACAAAATAGAAATTGTAATACAGCCTCTGAAGGTTTGTCCTACGTTTAATAAAAATTGGAGCGGCGTTTTGAAATAATAATAAAAAAAGGAGGAATTATGAAAACCATATCAAAAGCAATTGTGTTTTTGGGTCTCTTTGTGTTTGTAATATGTTCGGGGAGTGATGATACAAAGACCAGCAAGACGAAGAATCCACCAAAGATGCAAAAGTTTGTTACATATTCCTATAATGACCCTTTAGCAGGGATAGAGGTATTCCGTTTGCTCATTCCCGGTGACTGGAAGGCAGAAGGGGCAATAAACTGGGTAGCAGTCCCAGCCCTGCCTGCGAGGGTCAATTTTCGTTTTTATGATACCAAAAGTCGGGCTGAATTCAATCTCTTTCCAGCCCAAGATTATTTCTGGACTGATAATCAGGGATTTTTGTATACGAATCCTCCTGGTTAATTACGATTTGGAACGCCTGTAGCCCAACCCATTGACTTGCACACCGCCTTCACCCGGGTTATCATTCCTAAATTCAGAGGGGGAGTCAGTGATTTAAAAATTATTGAAGAAAAAGAAGTCCCGGACCTGGCAAAACTTGCAAAGGGACCGCCAACCGAGGGTGTTACCGCACTCGCTGAAGCAGGCAAAATGAGGATTGAATACACAGAAAACGGAAAAGAGATGGAAGAGGAATTTTATGCGGCAGTCAGTCAGTTCATAATAAATTTACCGGGTAGTTATTATTCGCCAAGTTATTACATAAACTACTGGTATATTGATTCGATATTCTCATTCCGAGCAGAGAAAGGAAAACTTGATGCCCAGGCAAAGTTGTTTCAGACTATGCTGTATTCCTTGCAGGTCAATCCCCAATGGTATGCCAAGGTTGCAAATGTGAAAGAGTATCTTGCACAACTTGTAATTCAGAATATTCAGGCAACAGGCAGAATGAATCAGATCATTGCCCAGGCAAGTAGTGAAATGCGCGAAGACCAGCAAAGGGCATGGGAATATCGTCAAGGTGTAAATGAAAAGATTGCACAGAATTTCAGTGATTATGTAAGAGGTGTTGACCAGTATTATGACCCATTTGCAGAAAAACGGGTAGAACTGCCTACTGGATATTAAAATGTATGGTCAAACAATTTAGGTGAATACATTCTCACTGACGACCCCAATTATAATCCCAATGTTGGTTCAAATCTGAATTGGCAACAGATACATCCTGCACGGTAAGAAGAGACTCGAAAAATTCTTCTCCTTTGAATGGAGGGGATAAAGGTTAAGGAGAAAGCAGGCAATAATGTTTATTCAAAAAATTCCAGTTAAAGCATTCCTTTATCTAATTATATTTTCTGCATTGCATTTCGGATATGATTTGACTGGTTGGTCTATCCTTACACCATTCTGTGGTATTGATGAATCTATCTTTCAACATCTGAAAATGGCATTCTGGGCATATCTATTTGCCAGCTTAATAGAATACTTAGTTATTCAGAAGAGAATAAATGCGAAAGCAAGTTTCTGGTATGCGCGATTATTGTCAACAATTTTTGTGCCCTGGTTTGTTTTTCTTATATGGTATCTGGCACCGGCAATCCGGGGCAAAACGGATTCCAACATAATTGAATTGTTATGGGCAATTTTTAGTTCTTATCTATCTGGCATATTTGCTGGTATAACCGAAAAGACTGCTGAAAGATTTGAGTTCAATACTTCAATTAGGATTGTGCTCATTGTTTTTATAATAATCTCGGCTTTTCTATTCATAAGGTTTACTTATTCATTACCCTGGGTGGATATGTTTGCAAATCCAGAGTCAATATAATGTTTCAGGATTTTTTTATACCATTTTTTACCATTGGACTTGCTGAACTGGGCGATAAAACTCAGATTGCAATTTTATGCCTTGCGACGCAGACAAAAAAACATTTTTTGTTACTTTTAGGTGTAATTCTTGCATTTTTTGTTACCGATGGTATTGCTGTGCTCCTCGGTAATTTTGCTACAAATGTTATGCCGGCGCATTATATCAAAATTGCTGGTGGCATTATTTTTATTATCTTCGGAGTTATAACCCTTTTGAGAAAAGAAGATGAAAAGGCAGAATGCGAATTGAAAAATCCTTTTTTGACCGGTTTTGGTGTTATCTTCGTCTCTGAATTTGGTGATAAAACTCAAATTGCTGCTGGGCTGTTTGCGACAAAGTATCATCCAATTCTGGTGCTGGCAGGTGTAATATTTGCCCTAACAATTCTTTCATTGATGGCAATATTTATTGGCAGATTACTTACCGAGCGTATCAACCGCAAGATTATTTCTTACATTGCTGGAGCAATTTTTATTGTTATCGGAATTATTTACATAATAAGTGGACTTTAGCAAAAAGAAATAACCCTCGCCTTTGTTTTCTTCCTTTTATTTAATCCTCTTGTTCCATCTTTTTAAAAGATGATGATAAGATAATAAAGAATGTCTGTAGTGCATCAGCTTGCTGATGCGTTGTTTTTTACTCTTATTTTATGCTCTTTGTTTCCGTACCTTGCTGTGGGCTTGGGGTATAGACATAGGTGATTTTCAAATATGACTTCAAAATTAATTTTGGCAATGTAAAATGTATAGGAAGGAAAAGGGGGTTTTTGTCCTTGGTGGTATAATTTGTCGTTCACATGTCTTATAATTTTAAAATTCCATACTTCAGTTGAAAAATATACTACATCTTTTAAATAGAGATGTTGACATAATTTAAAAATTAGATAAAATTAAAATTGAAAGGAGTCCAATGGAAACAGTTAAATTCATACGAAGTGTCCTTGTTATTTTGATGTTATTAAATGTATCCTGTTTGATACCTACTTTTGATTCACCGATAGTACGTAAAGGCATGCAGGGATGGGTGGGTGTAACAGGCGGATATCGCTGTTTTGATTATGGCGTGATTGACGAATACAATTTTGAAGATACTAAAGGTGTCGCCGTTGCTGGGGGACTGTTTTATGGATTTTCCGATAAAATAGGATTGAGTTCAAATTTTACAGTATACCGAATAGAAGGCTATAGAGATGGTACCACTTACCAGATACATAATCGTTTTTCAGCATCTATCGCTCCCAAAATTGAACTGAGAAAAAATAGAAATCCTACCCTATCAGTTGCTCTTGGTCCAGCATTTCCGGATATTATTAGGGGTACACTCATGGTTGGTTTCAGGGATGAAACAAGGAATACTCTCTACACTCTCGGAACTCATATTACTTATTTTGCATTTTTCAAACCCTACGATTTCTTTGTAAATATCGGTCCCGGTGAAGGATCGGGAATAGTCTTTTATCTTGGTTATCAGCTTCCTTATTGGGACAATCCGCAAAATTTCGGGGTGGGTTTGGGGTATAGATTTAGGTGATTAAATAATCTTTTTGCTTGAAGGGAGAAGTATATAAAGAAAACGAAAGCGCGTGAGATAATGAAACAAACAAATGGTTATATTCAAGTTTTTACGACCGTCGAAAAAAAGGAAGATGCAGAAAAGATAGCAAAAATAGTTGTAGAAAAACGGCTTGCCGGTTGTGTTCAAATTCTGGGACCAATTAAAAGTACCTACTGGTGGAAGGGTAAAATTGAGAACGCTGAAGAATGGTTATGTATTATTAAGAGCAAGAAAGAGTTATATCCAGAACTTGAAAAAACAATTAGAGAAATCCACCCTTATGAAACACCAGAAATAATTGCAATGCCGATAATCGCTGGATATGAAGGTTATCTGAAATGGCTTAGTGAGATTCCCCCTTGACAATTTCTAAAAAGTGATTATACTAAATATAGAATTAGTAAAAGGTAAGTTTTCCTTAAACAACACCCTCTCCACGCCATGAAGCGTGGCGGGGAGAGGGCAGGGTGAGGAGAAATAAATACAAATGTTTTGGGAAAAACTTAATGGCTTCAAGTATTATAAAAAAACTGGTATAAATCTGTGTCTTTATCCATGTCCATAGGTAAGTTGCCGAAGGCAACAGAAAGGAGGTGATGGGAAGGGACAGAAACAAAATCCTTTGTAGCGGTGCGATTCATCGCACAATTTAAGTGCTTGACCCGGCTCTTAAAGGAAAGAAATAAAAACAAGGTCAAAAACAAACATGGAGGTAAGATGCTAAGAACTGTCTGTCTGTCGGGCTATTGAGCATTCTCTTTGCTCAAGGTCCATATACCCTAACCTTTGACCTTTCTCAATTTGAGTTTTCAGTTGAGAATGGCTTTGATAGGGTAGAGGGAATGGAGATGTCCGCCACAACGGATACTGGTGCACCAGAACTGCCGGTTAAGACACTAAACTTCATTCTGCCCAATGGGACAAAAGTCCAAAATATAGAGATTCTATCTCTCACACTGATTCCGGTGCAAGGCACTTATAACATCTATCCCACTCAACCGCCTTTCCCTTTAACTTATCCTCCAGAACCGCCACCCTGGGTTCCGCCAGATTCTTTAATATACTCTACGGATGCCCTCTATCCAGATTCAATCCCAATTCAAGTTTCTCATAGAGGTTCTTTTGATGGTATTCCAATGGCTACGATTGCGGTCTATCCTTTGCTCTATAATCCGGTGCGGGATTCCTTATATTTGGTTCAATCAATTACCTTTCGTTTTCTTCTTGAAAATGTGCCGATTTCTCAACGCCCGCTGATCAGGGGTGAAGGAATTCACCAATTGTATCTTAGCGGATTAAGAACCAGCGTCTATAATCAATGGGAGGTTGATGCATTCTATAGCCCACCTTATCAGATTGTGCCTGATGATGAGATTGGAAGACTGGGTTATCCTGAGGTTATAATTGTTGCTCCACCTGCCTGCACTTTAGCCTATCGCCCATTTGCTAATTGGCTTATTGAAAAAGGAATGTTCACCGCTATAGTTGCTACGGATTGGATATATCTCAATTACGACGGAATATGGGACCCCATACCTGGTTATCCTGGAGAGTATATTGGTGATGATGCGGCAAAGATCAAAGAATACTTAAGGAAAATGTATCTTGAATGCGGAACCGCTTTTGCAATCCTTGGTGGTGCTCCACAATTCATTTATCCACAGAATTACTTGCCCTGCAGATACTCTGTTGCCTATTATTCTGGAATTCCCACCGATCTTTACTTCCAAGATTTCACAGGCGCCTGGCCGAATAATCCCGATTATCACGAAGAAATCTGGATTGGCAGGGTTCCGGCATGGAATTATGAGCAATCATCATGGTGGGTAGAAAAAAGATTAACGTATGAGAAATCCCCGGCAAATAGAAATTTAATGAGCCATTCACTCTGGATTACCCAAAATTATCAATCTCCTCATCCTTTTCCTGATATTATGGAAGAAATTATTACATATTTCCCACCTAATATTATTCAACATCGTGTGGTAGGTCACCCAAGCAATGCAAATGACCATAGACTGATTGATACACTAAGTATTGGTTACGGAGTTGTCTTTACTTGTGGTCATGGGGGTACTGACGGTATAAGAACTGCTTTTCCGGATTATCGGCAGTTAATTATGGGACATCCCTGGTACTACAATGGCGTAATGCCTAACCTCTCAGAGACGCACAACGTCGGCAAATATTACATAGTCTATGCAATCAATTGCGATAACGCCTGGTTTGACAACACAGAGCCTCCACCTCAGCATAGTTATGACCCAACTTGGACTGCCGGGGGTCCTCTTCCTTGTATGGCTGAAGCCTGGACATCATTTTACAGATTGGCAGGCGTTCCACCCGACCCTTACCCACCAATTAATGCGGTTGCTTTTCTAGGTAATACAAGATATGGATATGCTTATTGGGAGCCACCCTACTGGGGTTCACCAACATTAAATAAAAACTTCGTCAACCGGCTCTTTTACTATGATACGCTAATTGGCATTGCTGAAGCAAAGGCAAGATATTCTGGCCCATATGGTTTTTATGCCTGGGACCTTTGCTATCTCCACAATCTCTTCGGCTCGCCTGAAATGCCGGTCTGGACCGAAAATCCAAAGGATATGATTGTTGAACATCCTGATGCAATTCCTGTAAACACACCAATAAATTTTGAAGTTACAGTCTATGAAGACCCATCTGGTGTTCAACAGATACCCCTACAAAATGCCTTGGTGACTATTTACAAACCAGGTGCAACCCTTCCTGAAGTCTATGAATCAGAAATGACAAATGCTGATGGAATAGCGTATTTTAGCCTTAATGTGCCTACTACCGGTGTAATGAAAGTGACCGTTACCAAACATAACTACCTCCCCTATCAGGGTGATGTTCAGGTCTTTGAGTTTGATGTTGATATTCCAACTTCGCATACCCAATATACTGAAGGCAGAAAATTGATACGGCAACATAATACAGAGAATCTACACCTATCCTTTACAACCCTTGAATTTCCGGGGGTTAATGGTCCCGATGCCTGGAGTGCTTATTCATTATCTACGGACGGTGGTTCATCCTGGGAACAGAGTCAGAATGTTGCCCGATTTACCTATAATCCAAGCATTGGATTGACAACCGAACCGAATCCCCGCCCCTGCCTTGCCTTTCGCAATTCATATGAA
>JBDRWD010000082.1 GCA_039802205.1 candidate division WOR-3 bacterium | reverse complement strand
TTGGGTTTAGAATTATTGGATAAGCTGGATTTATCCAAATACCCGTGGCTTTTTTGTTTCAAAAAGTTATGCCCAACCGAAGATTAAAAGTGAGGAGTACTCAGAGAAAATGGTTATTGACATATTGAGTTTTCTGCATATAATAAGGAGAATATGTTATCTCTATTGCTCATTGTGCTATCACCACATGTTTATCTTATCCCCAATGATGCAGTTGAAGTTGAGATCTGGCATCAACCAACATTGAGTGGCAAATATTTTGTTGATGCAGATACTACATTGAATATCCCGCTATTGGGGAAGGTGGATATAAAAAATATTCCGGCGGATTCTCTGGAAAAGATTTTGATTGAGGAGTATCACAAATACTATGGCGATATCTTTTTAACGATTAACATATACTATCAGATAAATGTTTTTGGTGAAGTTAAATCCCCGGGTAAATACTATCTCAAAAGTAACGAAAATCTTACCAACCTTTTAGCGATGGCGGGCGGTCCCACTTCTAATGGGAATATCGGTCGGATAAAAATTTTGAATTTAGGTAAGGAAAGGATTGTCAATTTAGAGAAAATTCTGAAGAGCGGTCAGAAAACCTATGAGTTGAATCTTGAACCCGGAGATGTGGTCATTGTCCCCAGACGCTTCATGCCTGCATTACAGGAGTGGTCGGTGCTCTTTAGCATCGGCACGCTGATTTTACAGATAATCTATTACACACGATGAACAAAGACTATACCTTGCAGGATTACCTCGAAATCATTTATAAGCGGCGCATTTTGATCATTGTTTGTGTCCTGGCAACTTCTCTGGGTGCCCTTTTGGTGAGTCTCAATTTGCCCAAGGTTTATGAGGCAAAGGTGAAATTTAAATTGGAACTTTCCGAAGCCAAACCGGTATTCTTTACAGAACTTTATACCCCCCAACGTGTAGACCCGGTGGAGAGTGAGTTAGAGATCATCCGCAGTCGAACTCTTGCCCGGGCAGTGGTTAAAAAATTGGCTTTGAATTTTGTGGTGGAGAATCACCAACGCTTTTTGTTCGATTCTCTTCAAGTAGGAGAGAATGTTCTCCCTGGTAAATACTTGATAAAAATGGAGAACGCCGAAGAGTTTAGCATATATAACAAAAAAGAGGAGTTGGTGGGCAGAGGGCGCGTTGGGGAAATTTTTAATCAGAATGGTTTAAGATTTGTTTTAAAAGAGAGATTACCCAAGGATTATCTGGAATTTAATATCATTGATGGAGAAAAGGCTACCGAGAGTTTAATGGATAATATTTCGGTGAGTCAAGTAAAGAATACTTCACTGGTATTACTCAAAGCGCGCTCCACAATTCCGGAACTTGCCGCCAAGATTGCTAATTCATTATCTCAGGAATATATTTTATACACCCTGGAGAGCCTCCGGGAATCAGCCCGTGGTTCCAAAGAGTTCATCGAAAGTCAGATTAAAATCTTTGGCACCGAATTGGATAGCGCTGAAGAAAATTTGCGGAGATACAAACAACAGAGTGGTGTTTTTTTATTGAGTGAAACGGCTAAGGAACTCATCAACGCCATTGCCCAGTTTGAAGTGGAAAAGGAACGGGCGATAGTGGAGTTACATGAGACGGAAAGCAGCATCAAGAAACTGGAAAGCGAGCTCGCCCGGGATGAGGCAAGCTATGGTTATTATAAAAAAATGGCTTCTTTCCCGACCATCTCCAGTAGTCCTTTGATTATAAAGTTGAGAGAGCAGCTGAAAGAATTGGAGGTTCAAAAACAAGAATATCAGAACGATCCGGCAAAACTAAAACAGATCCAGGAGCAGATTGCGCGTGTGGAGCAGGAGATTAATCAGACCAGTAAACAGATTGCGATGGCGGGTCCTTCCACCGGTGATCCAGTCTTTCAAGCACTTATCACCAACATCATCAACAGCGAAACCCGGCTCATCGCCCTCCAGAGTCGGATTGAGGCACTTAACCAAATCATTGAAAAACATAATCGCCGTCTCAAACAATTGCCCGAGGCTGAGGTAAATCTGGCACAACTTGAGCGGCAGAAAAAAGCGAACGAGGAGATCTATACCATGCTCCTCGGCAAGCTGGAGGAATCCAAAATTGCTGAGGCGATGCAGATCAGCCAGGCGCGGATCATTGATAGTGCAATAATTCCTACCAAACCTGTGGAACCCAAACCAAGATTGAATACAATCCTTGGATTTTTATTAGGACTTTTAATCGGTGTTGGGGGGGCCTTCTTATTGGAGTATCTTGACACTTCAGTACGGACGACCAAGGACATCGAAGACCTCACAGGGATTACGGTGCTGGCAGCAGTGCCATTGATAAAGAACAAGCAGCATCACGACATTCCGACCATCAATGAACCCCATTCCGAGATTGCTGAGGCCTATAGGATTTTGCGCACCAATTTAGTCTTTACTGCTGTAAGCCGACCGATTAAGACATTATTGATTACTTCCACCCTCCCTCAAGAGGGCAAGACGACGACCTGTATTAATCTTGGCATTACTCTTGCCCAACAGGGACACCGGGTGATAGTTCTTGATTGCGATTTTCGCCGGCCTAAATTGCATAGTTATTTCCAGGAGATTGTGCGGGATAACCACAACGGTTTGACCGATGTATTAATCAACCGGATAAAATTGAATGAGGCGATTAAAAAAGCACCGTTTGAAAATTTCTATTTTATTACCAGTGGCACCATTCCTTCCAATCCTGCAGAATTGCTTGGTTCGGTCTCCATGAGCAATGTGGTAGATAAACTAAAAGACGATTTTGATTATGTGTTGATTGATGCCCCACCGGCATTAGGGATTGCAGATGCGCGGATTCTGGGGAGGATATGCGATGGCATAATTGTGGTAGTCATGAGCGGGAAGACGAATCGGGATGCGGTAAGGGAGGTAAAAGAAGAATTAGAGCGGGCTGGAGAAAAGATTATTGGCTATGTATTAAATGGTGTGGATACCAGCCAGCGCTACTATCGCCATCACTATTATTATTACCAGTATTACCAGAGAGCAAAATAGCAAAGATGAAACAAGAACTCTCTTTTTTTATCAAAAAATGGTTTTTGGTTCTGTTTTTTTTTATGCTCCCCGGATTATATCTGGGAAGAAAGATATTTATTTTAGTAAATGCCTATTATACCGAAAGAAACCTGAAAAGGAGTATTATTGTTCTTAGTGCCGAAAACGAGCTGCTGAAAAAGAGGATTGAGGAATACAAAAGCGGTAGGTTCATTGAAGCCAAGGCGCGCAATGATCTGGGTATGATTAAGAAAGACGAAAAAATATATGTGATATTGAAATGAAATACGAAATATCAATCACTCCCTTTTGGAAAATCGTAGTCCATGGTTCCGATGATTACCACCTTGGAGAAAGGATTCTCTTTAAAACAAAGGACGGCATAGATACCGGAACAATCTGTGCACAGGCGGTTGAGGAAGAATCAATCGGCGAAATTCTTAGACCAGTTAATGATGAAGATTTAGCGAAACTGGAAGAGTTGAAAGAATATGCCGAATGGTGTCTTTTTGAATTCAAAAATGCGATCCGGGCATTCAATATGGATATGAAGGCGGTATATGCACATTGCCAGTTTGATGCGGAAAGGGTGATCTTTTATTTTACCGCAGAACACAAGATGAAATTTCGCAAACTCCATCGCTTTATTTCCCAGCAATTGAATAAACGCGTCGTCATCAAACAGATCGGCGCTCGGGATTTCGCCCGCTACTGTGGCGGAATGGGACCATGTGGTCGCAAGGTTTGTTGTGCAGCATTTCTTAAGGATTTAAAATCCATCTCGCTGAGAATGGCGCGGCGTCAGAATATATTCCTCACGCCGAATAAATTGTCAGGGATATGTGGTAAACTTTTATGCTGTCTGAATTTTGAGGAGGACTTTTATACTGATTTCCGGCCCGTGGCAATAGATCAAAAAACCAATGGGGTAGCGAATGGGGAGAATACGCAACCAGAAATTGAAGATCTCTGACGCCTTTCACAAGCTCTTCCAGCTGGTAAAAACATTACGCCGAAAATGTCCTTGGGATCGCCGACAGACACTCGCTACCATAAAAAATAATGTGATTGAAGAGGCTTACGAAGTTCTCGCCGCAATCGAAAAACAGGATCGGACAGCCCTGAAAGAAGAAATCGGCGATTTACTCTTTCTGGGATTTTTTCTCTGCTCGTTGATGGAAAAAAAGGGGATCACCCCTACGGAAATAATTCAGGATACGATCACCAAATACAAACTCAAACATCCCCATGTCTTCCGTTCCCGGAAGTTCCGCAACACTGAAGAAATTGTTAAATTCTGGCATAGTTCAAAGAAGGATATCTTTGAAGGGATTCCAGAGTCTCTACCGGCATTAATGGCTGCTAAGTTAATTCAAGAACGGGCTGCCCGGGTGGGATTTGACTGGGCGGATGCCCAGGGTCCACTCCAGAAGTTGGTTGAAGAAATTAAAGAACTTGAAAAAGCCGGGTCCCGCCGGGAACGAGTTGATGAACTGGGGGACTTACTTTTTTCCTGTGTGAACCTTGCCCGTCATCTGAAGATCGATCCCGAGGATGCCCTCCGTAAGGCAAACAGAAAATTTGTCAATCGGTTCCGGACGATGCAGAGAAAATTGATAAAAACCCGGTTGGCATCTTCTTCAGTCACCCTTGAAGAGATGGATAAAATTTGGAACGAAGTGAAAAATTCAAAAAGATAGTCTTTTTGATGCACTCTTTGGATAAAGAGATGGAGATTCTGAAGGAGGGTTTAAAAGAACTCCATCTTCCAGTTTCGGAAATGGTGCTTGATAAATTCCGAATTTACTTGGAAAAGCTTTACGAATATAGGGGTCGGCTCCATTTGCTTTCGCATAAGGATTACACCCGTATCACCCTGAAACATTTTTTGCCCTCATTGATGGTCTTACCCTATCTTAATCAGCCCCAAAATGGTTGCGACATTGGTGCAGGAGCTGGTTTCCCTTCCATTCCGGTTAAGATTTTAAGACCTGAAATTGATTTCGTGCTCTTTGAATCGGTGCGCAAAAAAGCAAAATTTTTGCAAGAATTGATAACCAGCCTTTCCCTAAAGGGGATTGAGGTGGTCGCCCAGCGTGCAGAAAAATATAAAGAGAAGAAGTTTGATCTGATTTTAATACGGGCTGCAGGCCGAATCCGAGATTTACTCAATACAGTTGATGGCCTGCTCGCTCCGACAGGGCGTGCGTTCTTTTATAAAAAAGCACAAATTGATGAGGAGATAAAACAGGCCGAAGCGAGATTGCGTAAAAAAAATTTTAGGATAAAAGTAGAAAAAGTCCTTACACCCGTAGAAAGAATACCTTTGTCTTTAGTAATGCTTTATCGGCAGTGCTCACCATAATCATTGTCCATTACAATGCACCATGCGCTTTGAGGGACTGTTTAAACGCCCTCAAAAACGCAAATCTTGAGATACCCATGGAGTTAATTATCATTGATAATGCCTCTGCTCATTCACCAAGGCCCCTGATCGAGTTTTTTAATAAATTTTTTGAAATTCTTTTCATTGAAAACCGAATAAATCTCGGTTATGCCCGGGCAGTAAATCAGGGATTAAAAAAAGCCCGTGGCGAGTTTATTTTAATTATCAACCCTGATATCCTTATTCCCGCCGGGGCTATTGAGGAGATGGTCAAGTATTTAGAAAGAGAACCAGAAGTAGGGCTTTTGGCACCAGCCCTTTTCTACCCGGATGGTTCGGTGCAACGGTCTTGTTTCCGCTGGCCCCGGTTTTATACTCCATTTGTCCGGAGAACTTTTCTCAAATGCACACCTTGGGGAAAGAGAGAACTGGAAAGATATTTGATGGTGCATTTTGAATGTGATCGCATCGAAAAGGTGGACTGGGTCTTGGGTGCGGCGATGATGGTGAAAAAGAGTGCGATTAGGAAGGTGGGTTTGATGGATGAGAGATTTTTTCTATATTTTGAAGATGTCGATTGGTGCCGGAGGTTTGCCAAACAAAATTTGCGCGTGGTCTACTTCCCCAGGGCAAGATTTCTTCATAAATATGCCCGAATTTCAGCTCAAGGAGGGGGATTATGGATGATATTCAATAAATATTTCTGGTTGCATACGATAAGCTATCTTAGGTATTTTATTAAATGGCACATTTGCTGCTGAATTTAGACTATTTTTGGTCGCTGTGCTACTGAGTCCTTTCCATATTTGAAGGAACGATAAAACCCATGGGCAAGATTTATAAGGGTAATCAATGATTTAGCGCTGGGTCCATTTGTAGGGCAAGGCTTTAGCCTTGCTTAAATAAAAAAGCCAACCTGAGGGGATAACCGGTAAAATGGTAGGCGCAGACTTTAGCCTGCGGATAATTTTTTTTTAAATCCCAAGGTATTTCGCACCCTGAAGGTGCGGCTACCCCTAATAATCTTACGAAGAAATAAAAGCAGATTTAGACAGTGCAAAAAACTTAATGCCAGAAATCAAAAGAAAACTAAAAATCTAATAGATTAGAGAACTGGTTTTATATAAAGGCAGTCTTTACTCCCGAGATAATCTCAATCGTCTTAGGATTGCATTACCTTGCTAATGCGTATTAGAATTATGTTTATAATTTGGAATTTATTCTAACCATTTCATACATCAAATCCCTCGCCCCTTGTGGGAGAGGGCAAGGGTGAGGGGGATTTACCACCTTTTCCTCAAGCGATTCTTGTATTAGAGTTATGTTTCTAATTTGGAATTTAATTATTGCCTGGGATTTGGGATTTATTCCTGATTCCGTAGTGGCAGAGTTTACTCTGCAAAAATCATTTTTTATTTAAATAGTGGGCTTGACTTTCCTCCTCTTTTGTTTATAATCCTTTGTAAGGAGAATTTATGAGTGAAAGCGTGCCGGCAAAAAAGATTCTCACATTGGAAATGGAATTAAAAATTCTTGAAGCACAATTAAGAGACTTGGTCTCTAAGAACAAAAAAAAGAAAAAGGATAATAAATTTTCTAAGCTATATGGCATATGGAAAAAATATGGTGATTTTTCTTATCACGAAATAAAAGAATCAGAGATCAAACTACCTAAAGATTTAGGGATTTAATGACTTACATAGTTGATACCCATGTATTAGTTTGGTTCCTTACTGGTAGCAAACAATAAAGCAAAACAGTAACAGATATCCTAAAGAAACGAGAAATTAAAATTATTATCCCAACAATTGTTCTGGCTGAGTTAAAGTATCTTCACAAAAGGAAAAAGATTCCGATATCTTTTGAAAAGGTAAAGTCCGCAATTGATGAAGACGAGAGATGTGTTATTTTCCCGCTGAATGAAGACATTATTGATGTAATTCCTACTCAACTGGATATTCATGATGGCATTATTTGCGGCACAGCAATACTTTTTAGCAAAACTTTGAAAGATAAGGTTGCAATTCTCAGTCGGGATAGAGAAATAAAAGATTCACAATTAGTGCAAGTGATTTGGTAAAATTGCATAGCCTGTGTGGCAATAGTATTTGTCATGCTGAATTTATTTCGACATCTCATCCCATTTTCAGCTCAACGAAAGACAAAAACTAAATTCTTAATTTGGTGCTTGGGATTTAGGATTTATTCCTGTAGGAGCGTTTTCCTAACCGCGAAAATCTTGCAGGAATGGCTTTTAGCAGCAATACACAATGTAGGGCAAACCTTTAGGTTTGCGTTTATTTTTTAGCTCTCCTAATGTATACCTCCTCAGTAATGGCTATTGTGATCATAGACACTTTTTGGATATAGTATATCCCGTTTTAATTATCTGGATAAGATATTCTATTTTTATTAAACCCTATTTCGGTAAGATTATCTGATTTAAATCATCACCTTGACTTTTTTGAAAAATGCGATAAACTTCTTTATAAGGAAGTGCTTTTCATGAATAAAAGGAGATATTATGGATAGTATCGAAAAATTTCAAGATTTGCTTAAAAAACTTTTTCAGTTTGAAACATCTGATTTGGATTTTGGGATTTATCGCATTTTGAATTATAAGAGAGAAACAATAGGGAAATTTATTCAGGGAGAGCTTAGAAATAAGGTCGAAACTGCTTTTGCTAAACATAAAGATGAAAGGTTAACAAATATAAATGAAAAATTTGAAAAGGTTAAAGAAAAAGTTATTCAAAGTTTAGGGCAAAACGCCTTCACTCCTACAGGAGACTTAAAGGAAGAATTTAAAGACACACCTATTGGACAAGAGTTCTTATCAATAAAGGCACAAAAAGAGGAAGTAGAGAAAATTGATGAGATAAAAAATCAGGTTTTTAACGACCTTCATAATTTCTTTTCCAGATACTATGAAGAGGGTGATTTTGTTCCGCATTATCGCTACTCTATAAAAGGGCACAAATATGCCATTCCTTACAATGGTGAGGAAGTAAAACTTTACTGGGCAAATCAAGAACAATATTATACGAAAACAGGTTTACTTTTTAGAGATTATACATTTAAGGCAAATGATTACAAAGTTATCTTTCGTATTGTCTCTGCCAAGGAAGAACTTGCTTCAAACAAGGCTACAAAAGAAAGGTTTTTTGTCCTTGATGATGAAAATCCAATAGAAATAATTCCATCTCCCCTTGTGGGAGGGAGTAAGAGTGAGGGGGATAATAAATCCATAATTATCCGCTTTCAGTATAGAGAACTTACTGAGGAAGAAATTTCAGAAATTAAGAAATATAGAAAAGAACAAAAGAAAAAAGAAGATGAAGACGAAGAAGATAAAAGAATTAAAATTAAAAGGGAAGAAATAGACAAAATTAACTTTGAAAAAATAAGAAAATTTTTAGAAGGGCAAAAACAACACTCGCTTCTAAAAAATCTTATAGAAAACCAAAAAAATGAAATACCTATTCTATTATACCATTTAAACAGATTTACTGCAAAAAATACAAAGGATTATTTTATTCATAAAAATCTTAAAAAATTTCTTT
>JBDRWD010000081.1 GCA_039802205.1 candidate division WOR-3 bacterium | reverse complement strand
AGAAATTGTTAAGCAGTTTCCGATTGGGTTTAGAATTATTGGATAAGCTGGATTTATCCAAATACCCGTGGCTTTTTTGTTTCAAAAAGTTATGCCCAACCGAAGATTAAAAGTGAGGAGTACTCAGGTTGTCAAGATCTTGACAATGGTAAAAGGCTGGATTAAAATTAAAATGTCAAAAGGAGGAAAAATGAGTCGGGTGAACATTATCATTCTCTTATTCTGCCTTGGTTTTGCCACAACTTATATTGCAGATACACCAGGTGAAATACAGTCATATACAAATCAATTGCAGGCTGGTGATACACTACTGATAATGCCTGGAACATATGCTATGAACTGGAATATTGCAGACCGATATGGAACCGAAAATGACTGGATTGTGATACAACCTTATTCCAGCGGTGTGGTTATCAATGGCGTCAATTATGATAATGTGATTGATATCTATAATTGCCATTATGTGGAACTTAGAGGAATTGAAATCACAAATTCTTATAATGGTTCAGGGATTGATGGGATAAAATTCAGAACCACGAGCGACCATATTTTGATGGAAAACTTACATATCCATGATCTCACTGGTGTCGGGATAAGTGCCAATCCTGCAGGACAATCTTTCACTTATCTCACAATTCGTCGCTGCCATATCCACGATATAACTGATGTTGGTGAAGGTCTTTATATCGGAAATCATGATGGTCTTACACCGGTCCATCATTGTCTTGTAGAACTGAACTGGATACACGATTGCCACCCACATAAAGGTATTCAGTTCAAGCGGGGTACATATTTAAACATCATTCAGGATAATGTTGTTTACAATTGTGATGAGGCAGGGATTGTTTTGTATAAGACTGACCAGAGTTCAGCATTAGACAATAATATTGTGCGTCGGAATGCAATCTGGAATACACCTGAAGGTATCTTTGCCGTGGGTCAGACCAATATTGACAATAATGTGATATTCAGTTGTGATTATGGAATAAATGTCCGCAATTATGGTGGTTGGGGAATGAATGATTTATATATCCGGAATAATACAATATATCACTGCAATATAACCTGTCTTAGGCTTGATGACTGGAATATTGCGACCGGAGAAATGGTCTGCATCAATAATGCCTGTTATCAGGATACCATAACCGCGAGTGCGATACAGGCACCGGACGGAATAGGTCCGGGTTATGTAGCATATAATCGGCATTATGGTCAATCCCAGGTAACAGGTTCAACATTGGGCAATCATCCGAGCCAGGAATTTATAAATCCAGTCCCGACCCCGGGTGTTATCAATCTTTATCCAAAATCCAGTGCTACATTGCTCAATAACGGGACCCAATCCTATGGTGCACCGGATGACGATTTCAATCTCTTATCAAGACCTTATGGAAGCCAGTGGGATGTTGGTGCCTATGAATGGCGTGGATTAAATAATCCTGGCTGGCAGATCCAGGAAGGATTTAAAGAAATATTGGTAGGTATAACTGAGGATAAAGATGTAGATCATCCTGCTGGTTTCTTTATACCGACGATTTTAGCAAATGATTGCCGATATGAAGACCGAGTCGATGGTATACTTACATTGTATGATCCTTTGGGCAGAAAGATCGGCAAAAGACTGAATAACTTACCTGGAGGGATTTATTTCTATAAGATTGAAACAGCAAAGAAAGGTATAAAATTTGGCAAGTTAATTGTAGTTAACTAAACCTTCCTACCATAAGTCTTTATGATAGGTACCCTTCATTGGAAAACCATTTGTTATTGCATTTTTAAGAAAAAATGGTATAAAAATTTTATTTTTTCCCAAAGTCAGTAAAAAAAGAAAAAAACCCACGCAATTTCATATGTTTTTTAGGACATTTTGATCAAATATATGACAATTTTATGATAAAATATTTCTGCTAAAGGAGGTTTTATGCACTATTTATTAATATTATTTTTCCTGTTACCCCAGGTGCCGGGGAAGATTACCTCAGACCTGAAGGATGTTATGGATAGAGCAAGACCGGATGAAAAGATTTTTGTGATCGTTCATATGAATACGGAATATCCATTTAGTGAGAACGACAATTTAACCCCGCAGGAAAAATGTAATCAGGCAAAGGTTATTGCTTTTAACTCACAGAGTGCCTTGGTGGATTACCTGAAATCATTGCCCGAAAGTAAGGCGGAAATTGTTCGGCAATTCTGGGTTTTTAATGGTCTCCATTTGAAGGCGACAAAGGATGTGATCAAAGAATTAGCCAAACGGAATGATATCTGGTTTATCTCTTCGAATGTCAAAATGAAATGTTCCTTTGAACCTCAAACAATTGAGGAAAGTAATGTGCGATTGGATAACTCGGATATAGATAATGTGGATATTGGTTGGAATTTAAGAAGGATACAGGCAGATTCTTGCTGGGCGGCAGGATACAGTGGAAGAGATGTCATTATCGGAGTTGTTGGCAGTGGCGTAATGGTTCAACATCCAGCACTTGCAGGCAAATGGCTGGCGCCTTACTGGTATGATGCAGTGAATGGGCAATCAGTTCCTTACGATGATTATTGGGGTACATTCTTAACTGGCATAATCTGCGGGGGCGATGGTCCAGGACCTTCTGGTAATGATATCGGTATTGCCTATAATGCAAAGTTTATTCCGACGAAATGTATTGATACATCGGGTAGTTATACTTATTCATCAACTGATGAGTGCTTACAGTATATGGCGGATCTTAAACAAATGGGGATTGATATAAGATTGCTTGATATTGAGTTTGCATACGTTGGAACACAAAATAATATACACTGGTGGAATATAGTGTCTTTCATGAAAGATCTGGGTATATTATCAGTCTGTGATGTAGGAATTCCTACAATATCTGGAACTTTTTCAGCACCAGCGAGTTATCCGATAGTAATTGGCGTTGGCTACGTTGATAGTCTCAATATTGCTAATCAAAATGTTGGACCATCTCCGAATATACCGCCAATAAATGATCCTTCTTTCTGGTTTTATCCCACCTGGAACTTTTTAAAACCGGACCTCCTCGCACCATGGGGAAATGTGTATTCAGCGTGGAAGAATGGTGGATATAAATTAGGGAATGTTCCGCCCTTGTCACATGTCGTTGGTGCAGCAGCTCTTTTGCTTGAAAGAAATCCAAATTACACACCCCAACAATTATATCATCTCCTTTGTTTCAATTGTGACGGAGCATATTGGGCGGGCAATATACCCAACAATAAGTGGGGCTGGGGAATACTAAATATCTGGCGCGCTTTACAGAATTCACCATCACCCAACCAACCGAATCTAATCATCACAAAACCCCGTGTAGTGGGTGACAATAATGGAAACGAGAAACTTGACCCTGGAGAAAACGCCCAGATTGTTTGTTATCTAAAAAACAACGGTGTATTTGATGCCACGAATGTCTCAGCCAAATTACGGACGGGTGATCCCGGGATAATGATTTTAGATTCTACTGCCAATTTTGGTAATATCAATGTTGGTGATTCGGTGCAGAATACCAGTGATCGGTTTGCACTATATGTTTCACCTAATTATTTAGGTGGTGATACTGCACGATTTGTGGTTTTTATCGCCTGTGCCGAGACATCCTGGACAAAAGTTATTGAATTTCCAGTGGGAAACCCAGTACCCAATGATGGACGCTATTATTGCTACTGGTCGACTGGTCCATATCCAGAATTGAGGCCGGTATTTGAGTGGTTTGCGATTGATACTACTCAGAATGAGCATCAGGGAATATCGTTGGATCCCCAAAATGAAGACCCTAAATGTGTTCACCTACCGTTTACATTCAAATTTTATGGCGAAAATTACAACCGAATTATGGTGCATGACAATGGATTTATCGTAATGGATTCCGTCGCAGTTCCATATGGTCTTATAAATGGTATACCCACTCCCAACTTACCGAATAATTTTATTGCAGCGTTGAATCACGGTTTCCTTTGGCCCAACTATCCAAATCATCCGGCAGATGTTTATTACTATTACGACCAGCCAAGGCATCGGTTTATCGTAGAATGGTTTAAAATGCCGTTATATACTCTGCCAGATACCCACTATAGTTTTCAGATTGTCCTACACGACCCAGCATATTACCCGACACCCACCGGTGATGGTGATATCTACTGCTATTACCGATTCTATCACACCGACTCTTTCGGTCAGGCCTCTTATCAGGTTGGTATTGAAAATAGTACTGGCACATCAGGAGTATATTACCGGGTAAAATTGGTGCCAAATTTTCCCTGTGGTGTTCCACCTATTAGCGATAGTTTTGCCTTGCGATTCACAACCTGGGCACCCAATAGTCTGATTGGTATTGAAGAAAATCAATCTTTTATTTTTAATCCTGTGCGACCCGAATTGAGACTGGCATCGAATATCTTTAATAAATCCCTTAAGATTACATTATACATCCCGGATGAAAATTACAATTATAACAGAACTAAAAATGATATCTCGTTGAAAATCTATGATGTGGCAGGGAGGGTGGTGAGAAAATTTAATCACGAAATTAAGAAAAATGGTGAGGCTTTCGAAGTTATCTGGAATGGTTTGGATAATCACGGTCGCAGGCTGCCTTCCGGTGTCTATTTTGTCCATCTGAATTACAAAGGCGTAATTTGTGTAAAGAAAGCAGTGTTGATTGAGTGAAAATGGGTGCGCATCCATTTATCGGTGAAATTTTAATCGCATTGGGGGTTATTACCCATGAACAGGTAAATGAGGCGCGGTGGGTGCAGATGAATAAATACAGCGGAAAGGGTAAACCATTGGGTGAAATAATGGTTGAGCTGGGTTATATCACCGAGGCAGATTTGAATCGGGCATTGAGTCTGCAAAGAGACTTAAAGACAAATCGCCTTTAAAATACCTTTAGAGAATCCCCCTTTCAGATCCCGGGGTGCCCTTTGGGTGCCTCGGGTTTTTCATTTGATTTTTTAGATAAATCTAAAAGGCGTTTTGCCTCTTCCGCATCAGGAATAATCCTTAGAATCTTTTGTAAAATTCGGCATGCGCCGTATTTGTCGTCATGTTCCAGACAAATCTTCGCAAATGAAACCGCTTCATCTTCAATTTGGGTTAAAATTCTAAATCTCATATCTACAGACCAGTTGTCAAAATTTTTTTTAAATGGCTCACCGCGCAGTAAATTAAATGCTCGCAAATACTCTTTTCGAGCAAAATTCCATTCTCCTGCTCGGTTCAGCGCTTTGGCACGGGTAATGATTGAGATAAATTCACCGTAATCATTTGTGATATAAAATCCATTATTTATTAAGTGGCCGTCCCTTGCTACCAAGAGATGTTTGGGCAATTTTATTTTCTTTTTAAAATCGGTTAGAAAACGGGCTAAACGTCCTGTTAATTTATCTTTCTTGGGCCAGAAGTAATTGAATATTTCATCTATTGCTATTGCCCTTTCGGGTTCGGGTATCTTTTGACTCAAAAAAATAAAAAATGCCTTCTCTTTGGGTGTGAGATTTACCTTTAGATAGGTTTGATTCTTGTAGATAACGACTTCGCCCAAAAAATTTATTCGGTAACTGGGCATTTCAGGATTTAAAGCCGGCATTTGAAGTAAAGCCTGAGGTAAATCGGGCTTCTTGCCATGATTAAGGACATTGAGAACCAATTCGGGTATAAAGAATAAACAACGCTGGAGAAAACCTACCAAGCCATATCTTTGCGCAAAGATAAATAACTGGCGATAATCTTTTATTTTTAAACTTTGCCGTGCACGTTTGAGCAAATGTATCAATTGTAATGTCGGCAGTTCAGAGCCTGGCGATTCTTTATCAATTGAAATTAAATGGCTTAAAACTTCTATTTCTCTTTTCTGCCCGTATTTTGCAAGAATTGGTAGATAATTTTTAATAATGCGTTCGGCATGGGTTTTTTCGCCCAGCGCACAGTGAATTGTGGCATAGCAAGATATCGTCGAATATAATGTTCCAATGAGCTGCTCTTTCTCTACCTGTCTCAAACTCTGTTCACATTTTGCCAGACTTTCTTCTATCCGTCCCAAACCAAAATTTATCAGGGCACGTGCTATCAGGTAATGGGCAAAATATTTGTCTTTCTCATCAATCTTTGCTTTACTAAGATATTTCAGCGCCTCCCGGTATCGACCATTTAAAGTGAGACATATAGAAATTTTGTAATATAATCGATTTTGGTCTATTCTATTCGTGGTCCATTCCAATGTTTTTATAAAATATCGAGTAGCGACGCGATAATTGCTCATGAAGGTCATCAATTCACCATAAGTTTCATAATAGAATGGGTACTTCTTTTTTGCCATTATCTGCCGCATCTCCTTTGCTATCCTCTGCGCTTCGCCAATCTGTAAAATCTCACAATAAGCAGAGGCTTCAAAAAATTTCAACTGGAAATCAAGCACGGGATCTCTTAAATTGCCTTTAATTTTTTTAAGATGAGAGAGAAGATTCAAAATTTCCCGAGGATATCTCAAACGAGTCAAAGCTGCCAGTTCTAAAAGTGCAGCTTTTATCGCAGAATAAAACAATCCTTCCCTTTCCAGTTGGATTCTTAAATTTTTAATATGTTCATAGAAATCCTGAAGGGGAATTTTCAAAAATTGCGTAATCAATTTATCCAGTTTTCTTTTCGTTGTCAGCAACTCATCGGGTATTTCTCTGAGGATATCCGTATAATCAGCAGGAAATGCCGGCAACCGATTGATAATATCGGCACATTTCTTTAAATTGTCTGAAGAATGTCCATTTTTGAGTAATATCCGGACATAAGTTAGATTATATTTTGCCTCAGCTGTTGCCGGAGCAAAAAAAGAAAAGGGGGTTCGGGGATTCTGCCTTATCAGTCCATAATCTTTCCAGATATTATAAATTATCTTGGTTGAAACTTTAATACCCTGATTGTTTAATTCACTTTGGGCTTGATCAAGCGTGATATCCGGTTTAGCTTCTTTTATACTAACAATTCTTTTTTCAATTAATTCAGGGATATCTTTCCATAGCCGTCGATAAAAAAAATCTTTTTTATAGAATTTTTTTGTCCATCTCCACAGGGTGGTGTGATGAATGTTGTACTTGCTTGAGATGAATTTGAAATCTTTTTTTTCCTGAAGTTCATCGAGGGCATTCAGGATTACCTCAAAGTTTTTCTTCATTGCAATTTTATGGAAAATAATACCAAAAAATATCATTTTGTCAAGTACGCTATATTTCAGCAAAAACCATTGAAAATCCTTAATTTTTTGAGCCCAGGGGAAAGATTCTATAGCAGTTTATTTATATAATATTACTGGCAATTAAAGTAAGTGAAAAGGGGGTGATAATTTTTTTGAAAATTAACTAAAGGTCCAAATTGCTTTTAAAAAGAAAGGAGAAAAAAATATGAAAAATATTATATGGGTAGTAACAATATTAGCAACACTATTATTTGCGTTGGAGACCGATGATAAAATTATATTTGTCCCTAATGGCTGGACCGCTGAAAAAGCGGCGCTGGCGCAGAAATGGAAAGATATGTCAGGTTCTGATAAACAAACAATAATCTTAAATCTTGAAGATAGACTAAATAATCTTTTACCTCAATTACCTCCCGATGTTTTTTCCGCCGAGGAGAATGCATATGTTGGATATAGAATAAGACTCCAAAAACTCTGGCAAGAATTTAAATCTCAACCAACAGATTGGAATTATGCAGAATTGGTTTACCTTATGAATGAAGCAGAAAATTTTCTGCAATATATTACAAGAGAGAAAAATTTACCAAAGATCCATTATGAAGAAACCCAGATACATCCAGTTAAATTTGACTATTCTAAGCGGGATGACGATAACCAGGGAACCGGTTGGTCATTAGGTCTTGTAGACTTGAGTGTTCTGGACCATGTTACCCCTTCGGTCGCCACTTTTAATAATTATATCTTTGTTGCCGCAAGCAATCAAACTTCGGGGACGGGTGAGGATACGATATTTCTCTGGCGCTCAACTGACTGTGGGAATAATTGGGAAAGATGGCACTCACATGGTTCTGCGACTGCCGACCGCCATGTTTTTGATGTAGCAATTGACCCCATTAATCAGTATCTGTATGAATCGTATGCAATTAGTGGCTCATCAATGTCCGGCAATATCTGGATTCGACGTTTTACTGATTTAAATGATCCTTCGGCAACCAACATCTTTAGTGTGGAAACATCGAGTGACGAATGTAACCAGCCCCATCTCAGCGTAGAACATGTCTGGTCCGACCATCGCCTTTGTTGCATTTATCACAATTATACCACGGGAAATGTGGTGATTGCTCAGTCAACGGATTTTGGAGAGACCTGGTCGACTGTTTATACATCGCCATGGACAACCAACATCTGGGCGATACCCAAAGGTGCCCAGGGCGCGGCATCTCAATCAACTGATAAATTTGTCTTTGTTGCTCGAAAATCGAACAATTCATTAGTAATTCTGGAAAGTATCTCAGGCTTGCCAGGCAGCTGGACTGGAACTGAATATGTACATACGTCTGATATTGATAATATTGATGTAGCCGCTTCGCACAACTATAATCGGGCAAGCGTTGTTGTCGCTTTCGGCTATCCCTGGACCGCAACGGATTATAATGTCCGGATATTATTCCGAATGGCAAATGGTATGGGTTTTATTTCAAAACTGGTTGATGGTGATGCACTTATGACCAAAACGCCCGTCGTCACCTGTGATGGAGAATATGCTGGAAATAATGCTGGTCCTGATCATTACCATCTTGCCTATTACAAAGACCACGATGGCGACACTTACTACATTCCTTTTGCTTTACGGTGTCTGAATGATTCCATAGCCCTTAGCAATTTATATAACACCAATCCCAATAATTTTGAAAGGGTGGGGACAAGTATTATCGACACCCTAACAACATCCTCTGATTATGGGCGGCCATATACCTGGTATCAGATGGATATGACCACGTTCTGGAATAACACTCACAATCAATGGTTCCCGGCGATCGTTTGGATGCGTTATTATCCAAGCAACAATGAAGCCGATCCCAGGTTGTCTTTCCCTGATGAGACATTTGGTATCCTTGAACACCGACCGATAAAGATGGCGGATCCCGATGTTCATATTTCTCCTAATCCTTCAAGAGGCGATTTTATCCTTTGGGGAAATCTTAAAAATTCAGGGGATATCAGAGCGTTGATATACGATGCCTCAGGAAGATTGCTAACAGAAATAATAAGAGAAACAAGACCGAGCGGAAGATACCTTTTCAATAATAAAATAACCCTACCCGAGGGAATTTACTTTATTTATATCCAAACC
>JBDRWD010000080.1 GCA_039802205.1 candidate division WOR-3 bacterium | reverse complement strand
AAGCAGTTTCCGATTGGGTTTAGAATTATTGGATAAGCTGGATTTATCCAAATACCCGTGGCTTTTTTGTTTCAAAAAGTTATGCCCAACCGAAGATTAAAAGTGAGGAGTACTCAGCTGAGTTGGTGCTTGACAATTAATATTGGTTAAGATATAGTTATTAGGATTTATGGATTATCATTCAGACACGAATCGGCACGGAAAGTGATGATAATGGTTAGGAACAAAAGAAAAAAAATAAAAGGAGGAGAGTATGAAGAAATTGGTAAATCTTTTTCTTGCCTTTCTGGTATGTTATTCACTCCTTTTCGCCCTCAGTTATATTGAATCTTCGCAGGGTTTAGAGAATCCAGCGATGGAAGGTGGCAGAACCGAGATGGAGATGGTGGATATCAATAATGATGGGAATATTGATATTCTTTCCATCGGTGACCATGGCTCACCCTATGTAAATACTCAGGAACATGGAGTGATGGTTTGGTTTGGCAATGGTCAGGGTCTCTGGAATGTTTATCAGAATGGTAATTTTGGCTATGGCGGCATTGCAATTGGGGATGTGAACAATGATGGGTTGCTGGATATCGGCTATGGGATGCATCACAATTATTCCAATAATGATTTTGGCGATTCAATCATGGAGGTTGCATTAGGTGATGGCACCGGTCAGAACTGGATACCATGGGATGATGGAATTTCCATAGGCGACCCTAGCCCCTGGGGTATGTTTTGCACAGACCTCGCAGACATTGATAATGATGGAGATTTAGATCTCGGAGGGAATTCGTTTGGTGCCGATGATGGTATCCATATTTTCATAAATCATGGGGATGGAACCTGGCATCAGTCTTTTGGGTTCGTCGGGGGTAATTCCACGATGGATTTTATCTTTGGAGATATAAATAATGATGGTTATACCGATTTCTGTGCTGCACATCAATATGGCAGCATATATTTAGGTAATGGTGCCGGTGGTTTTACGAACGCAGATGGGAATCTACCACCTGGTGGAAATTTAGGCCGGCGGGGACCTTCGTTAGGTGATGTGGATAATGATGGTGATTTGGATTTTGCATTCTGTAACTCAAGTGGGGGAGTGGAGGTATGGAGATGGGAAGGGAATAATACCTGGTCTTCGTATTCTGCGGGGCTACCAACCACTGGTCTTTATGACCTAACCCAATTGTTCGATATGAATCTGGATAATTGGGTTGACCTGTGTGCATTTGGCGATAGCACCGTAACTATATGGCTTAACATTGGCACGGGATGGATACCTGATACGACATTCAAAACACCCCGTCCAGGAACACCTCAAGCATTCCGAGTGGGTGCGGACGCGGACCATAATGGATATCCGGATATACTGGTGGTGGGCGACGAAGGGGATTCCTGGAATTCACGCAATCGTCCAAGATTTTATAAGGAGTCTTCAATACCCCAGAATTTATTCATCTATCCAATATTCCCACGGGGTGGACAAAAATTCTATCGGGGTTCGATCCAGTTTATCAGATGGACCTGTGGAGTCCCTGAAGGCACAGCAATGATTAAACTGGAAATTTCCACCACCGGTCCGAATGGTCCCTGGACCTTGATTGCGAGCAATCTAAAAAATAATTGCCGGTATCAATGGCGTATTCCTTCAAATATTCCAGGTTCTAATAATTGCTACATTCGCTTCACTGCAACTACTACAAGTGATACTGCAGTCGCCATTAACCCGCTACCTTTTACAATTCTGCCCATCGTCGGTAAGGAAGAAGATTTACCAAACAATTTTAAAACCGTAGATTTATCAGTCACCCCTAATCCAACAAACAATGGCTTCAATATTCGGGTGCAATATCCTGAAGGCGGTAAAGCACAGGTTCGGATTTATAATGGTGCCGGCAGGATGGTGAGAGAGTTGTTAAGAATAACCGGTTCAGGGGGATTTAATATCTTTTGGGATGGTCGGGATAGAGCGGGGATACCTGTGCCTTCGGGCAATTATTATATAAAACTTGAAAGTCAAAGGCAAAAAGTTGAGAAAAAGGTGACAATAATAAGGTAACGGCAACTCCAACATTCCCTGGATTCCATCCCATTTTCTTAAATATTCTATTTAGTAACAATAAAGCCTATGAACAATATTGGTAAGGACATCCAGTGATTTTAGTTTCGACCGCTGATAATTGTTATGTGAATCAATAAAGGTTTCTTTCTCGTCTGCTGATAACCCATAAACAGTTTAGGGGTAAAAGATAACTTGAAAAAAAGTAAAGAGAACTTAGCATCATTACCCTATTGCAATTTTTTTTGATTTGAATATCATTGAGGGTATGTCAATCTTATATTTTCTGGATTTCCAGAAGAAACAAAAAGAAAGTTATTTAAAAATGCTTGAGCGGCTTATTGAAGTATCAGGGGGTCTGAATATTATCCAGTCCGGGAAAATCGCTGCGGTGAAGTGTCACTTTGGCGAAGATGGAAATGTCAATTTTGTCAATCCCCTTTATGTCCGTAAAATCGTTGAACTGATAAAGAGAACCGGCGCTCGGCCGGTCCTTGTGGACACTACAACTCTTTACTCGGGGAGAAGATTTAAGGGAGATACCCATATTGAACTGGCGAAAGAACACGGATTTGATTTTGCACCGATAGTAATCGCCGATGGGATTTACGGAGATGAATATTTCGAAATCAATGATTCAAAATTGGCAATGGCTTTTAAAAATATTGAGACCATCATCTGCATCAGCCATTTTAAGGGTCATCTGGTAACCGGCTTTGGCGCAGCGCTGAAGAATTTAGGCATGGGTTGTGCTGCCAAGGGAGGAAAACTGCAACTACATTCTCGCTCCCGACCTTATGTGGATAAAGAAAAATGTGATTTTTGTCTGCGCTGTTATAATTACTGTGCCTATGGGGCAGTCGAGAAGGAAAAAAAGTATGTGGCAATCAATTCACATAAATGCAGTGGTTGCGCGGGTTGTATGTCAATCTGCCCCCGCCAGGCAATAAGGTTTTCTTGGAGTGCTGCATCCGATGAGGTCCAAAAAGGCATCGCTCAATATGCCGCCCATTTGATAAAAAACAAAAAAATTTTCTATTTGAATTTTTTAACCAATATTACCCCGGACTGTGATTGTTTGGGTTCTACAGAGCTACCCATTATGCCGGACATCGGCATTCTGGCAGGTTTTGATCCAGTTGCGATCGACCAGGCATCTTATGATATAACAAAAGCCGCGATTGATAAATTACGTCCCAATATTGATCCTCAAATCCAGCTTTTTTATGCAGAGAAATTCGGTGCCGGTGAGCGGAAATATGAGATCAAAAATATCTGAATTAAAAAAGAAGATAAAAAATCTTGAATCGCTGATCGATGCCTCGCTCGTATTTTCCTCGACTCTGGATATAGATGCTCTTTTGAACATCATCCTCCAGAAGGCTGAAGAACTGATGGAGGCTGAAGCGTCCAGTGTCTTTCGTATTGATGAAGAGAAAAATGAACTTTATTTTATTACCGCCCGGGGTGAAAAAGGGAAAGAAGTAAAAGAAATTCGGATACCCATGGGCAAAGGTATTGTGGGCTGGGTTGCCCAGCATAAAAAACCTCTGCTCGTTCCTGATGTCACAAAGGACCCGCGCTGGTTCAGTGGGGTGGATAAGAAGACGAAATTCGTCACCCGGTCAATTCTCGCGGTGCCCCTTTTGGTCAAAGGTAAAATCATTGGTGTTGCCGAAGTATTGAACAAAAAGGGAAATAAAAAGTTTACCCAAGAAGACCTTGAAGTCTATCAGGCCCTTGCTAATCAAATGGCTATTGCCATAGAAAATGCTTCGCTCTATAAAGAACTCGATGAGCTATTTTTGTCATCTATTCGGGCGATTGTGGAGGCGATAGATGCTAAAGACCCTTATACCAAAGGACATTCCGCCCGGGTTGTTGAGTATGCCTTGCTCATCGGTGAAGAGATGAAATTGGATAAAGAAGTTCTAAAAGATTTAGAGTTATCGGCTGTGCTCCACGATGTAGGTAAGATTGGTATTCCGGACCGTATTCTTTCTAAACCCGGACTGCTCAATGATGAAGAGTATAATTATATGAAGCGCCATCCGGAGTTCGGTGCCGAAATTGTTGGTCCGATTAAAAAATTAAAGAATCTTGTGCCCAATATCCTTCACCATCATGAAAGATATGATGGCACTGGCTATCCTATGGGATTGAAGGGAAAGGATATTCCCCTTGGTGCCCGTATAATTGCCATTGCTGATTCATTTGATGCGATGACTTCAGATCGTCCCTATCGTCCTCGGATGGAAGCAAAAACTGCAATCGCGGAAATAAAAAAACATCGGCGCACCCAGTTTGATCCGGAACTCGTTGAGATCTTTATTAAGGCAGTTGGAAAACATCTTCCATGAGATCCTCAATTTCAAAAATCATCTGGCTTCCCGTAGGAGCTGTGTTTGCGATTAATATTCTTTGCCTTTATCAACCCTTGTACTGGCCTTTTGAGCAAAAAGTTTATGATTTAAAGTATCGGATTGCGCTTGCCGAGAGATATATCCCTGAGATTGTGATTGTCGATATCGACGAATTGAGTTTAGAGAAACTCGGTCGTTACCAGAACTGGCCTCGAGCTTATTTTGCCGAAGTAATTGGTTATCTTAAGGATGCCCGAATAATCGGTGTTGATATATTTTTCGGGGAGCCAGATACCTTACCGATATATGCCCGCCGGTATTATGAGAAGCCGAATTTTGACTCCCTGCTCCGCATGGTCATAAGTGCAAACAAAAATGTTGTTTTGGTTTCATCATATGAACAAGAACCGGTGTTCAGTGATATATGCCCAACAGGCATTGGAGAAATCATCGGCGATGTGGATGGTGTCATCCGCCACGGATACAAAACGGTTGGTGGCAAACCGACATTTGCTTATGAAATCGCCCGTCATTTAAACCACGATTTTCCCGATGATAAATTTCTAATTTATTATCTGGATACCGGTTCGTTTCGAAGGATTTCCTTCAGCGATGTATATCTCCAGCGCGTCCCCCAGGAATTTTTTCGGGATAAGATCGTGCTCATTGGCGGCACCGCTTCTGGATTATTTGATTTTCATACCGTTCCCTTCCGGCGTCATTTCCCCGGAATTTTAATCCAAGCAAATCTTATCAACAATTTTATCGCACATAAGAAGATAAATGAATTTCCCTACGTGTATCTTATCCTTATAACTTTTATTTTTTCATTAGTAATCACCCTGCTTACCGTCTATAGCCGGCTGACCACTTACATAACGGGATATGGGATCATCTTTCTTTTGAGTTTTATTATTGCTCTTATTCTTTTCTTTAATCGCATTGAATTGGGTCTCATTCGAACATATTATTCTTTTGTGCTTACCATCATTTTGTCCCTGATCTATCGTTACCGTTTTGAAGAAAAAGAAAAAAGACGCCTCAAATCAATTTTCTCCCGCTATTACTCCCGAGAATTAGTGGAGAAGGTGATAAAAGAACCTCCGAAATTAGGGGGTGAGAAAGTTTTCTGCACGATCCTTTTTGCTGACATCCGGAATTTTACACCCCTGGCTGAAAAGTCAAATCCCGAGGATGTTGCCCGAAAACTAAACCAATTTTTAACAGAAATGGTGTTGATCGTCTTCAAATACCAAGGCCGGGTTGATAAGTTTATTGGTGATTGTGTGATGGCGGTATTTGGACATCCTGTGCACTTAAAAAATTCGGCACTTAATGCCTGTCTTTGTGCACGCGAGATGGTCCGGCGGGCACAAGAGATGGGTTTTCAGATTGGGGTGGGAATAAATTCAGGCGATGTAATAAGTGGTAATTTTGGTTCACCGATGCGGATGGAATACACGGTGATCGGTGATGCCGTGAATCTTGCTGCGCGGCTGGAAGGATTGACAAAAGAGTTTCGGACAGATATCATCGTGGGCGAGAAGACTTATCAAATGGTTAGCTCTCACCCGCTTATCGAACTCCATTTTCAAGAATTGGGCCGGGTCCGGGTAAAAGGCAAGGAAGAAGAGGTTTTGATTTATGAATTGAAACCCTGATCAATTTCTCACTTAATAAATGGAAGAGAATTTAGCCTTAGGTAAAAAGATTTCCATCATCGAAGGGGTATTTGCTCAATTTCATATCACACTCACCGGAGGGATGTTTCTTACTTCCTTTGCTCTATTTTTGAAAGCCAACCCATTTCAAATAGGTATACTTACAGCGATCCCTTCACTTCTCGCCGGAGTCGGTTTTTTTGCCGCCTACCTCGCTAATATTTGGGGGAAAAGAAAAATGCCTTGTCTCCTCACCGCACTCATTGGTCGGGGGCTTTTTATATTTTTTGTTATCACATTGCTCTTTGGGATCCAGATCAGCATAAAATTCTTTTTTGTCATTATCTTCTTATTCAATCTGCTTTTGAACTTTTCCGGGAACCTCTGGCTTTCCTGGATGAGCGATTTAATCCCGCGTGATGAACGCGGGCGCTATTTTGGTATCCGGACTACCATCATAAGTGGGGTGGGGATGGCGGTGAATTATATAGGGGGAAGAATTCTTGACCATCTGGCACCTGTCCAAGCCTTTATCATTATTTTTTCCATTGCGGTTTTTTTCGCCATCCTTGCGGGCATCACCCTTTCCTTTCAACCCGAACCGAAGTTTGAAAAAAAGACTATCAATTTTCGTGATGTATTTCTTAAACCCCTAAAGGATCAAAATTTTCTTGCCCTTCTCAAGTTTGTATCATTCTGGTACCTTTTTGCCGGCATTGCTGCACCGTTCTGGGTTGTTCACATGATTAAGAATTTAAAGATGGCTTATTCTACAATTGCGGTTTACGGGATAATCGCCGGTGTCGCCGGTTTATTTTTTCAAATATTCTGGGGGAAATTAATTGATCGCGTGCGGTCCAAACCGGTTTTGACAATAAATTTCGCCGGCATCACCTGTCTCCCGCTGATCTGGCTCTTTGCCCGATCTGATTTCATACTTCCGATATGGATTGATGCTTTTTTCAGCGGATTATTTTGGTGTGGAATAAATCTGAGTCTTTTCAATATACTTTTGAGTTTGACTGAAGAAAAAGAATTAAAAGAGGGTTATTTTGCGGTATTTTCCACAATCACCGGTATCTGCGGTTTTCTTTCTTCTTTGCTGGGAGGTTTTCTTGCTCAAACTTTAGAAAACTTCAAATGGGAATTTTTCGGGCAGACCTTTGTCAATTTTCATATTTTGTTTTTGGGCACCTCGTTCTTTAGATTTTTGAGTTTTTTCTTATTGAAAAAAGTGCGGGAAAAAGAGGCTTATCCCGTCTTTTCCACCCTCCAACTTATCGGCGATTATGCAGTGCGCCGACTTAACGAGAATAAAGACCTTATCCTCAATATTTTACGGTTCACCAGGTAATCACAAACTCACGGCCTTAATCATTCCCAATCATTAACTTGACATTTTTCATCCGCTGACTAAACTTAGGTGTGAAGATCGATATTGGCATCTATTATGGTCCGATTGACCTGCTTGTTTATCTGGTACGCAAAAAAGAGGTAGATATTTTTGATATCCCCATCGCCCAAGTTGCTGAGGAATATCTGGATTATATCCGGAGGATTGAACGCAAAGATTTGGAAGATGCAGCAGATTTTCTCTTGATGGCTGCCATTTTAATCCGACTTAAAGTTCGTTCGCTACTACCACGCACTCCTGAAGACGAAGAAGAAGCTAAACCCATCACCTTGATGCAGATAATTGAAGAATATAAAAAATACAAAGAAATTGCAAAGTATTTTGGAGAAATGGAAATTCAGACCAGTAAACAATTTCCCCGGTTTGCAAAAGTAGAACCCACAACGGTACTTGAAGAGGGTAATCTGATGAGCTTGATTCTGGCATTTCGCAGTTTCCAGCCGACGGCAAAGGAAGAGGTATTGATAAAAAGGCAGTTGATTCCTATTGAAAAGGTGATTGAGGATTTGAAAAATATCCTTGAGGAAAAAAAGGAAATCAACTTTTTGAGGTTCCTACAAGAGAAAAATAATGTATCCATTGCAGTATCTTATTTCTTCGGCATGCTTCAGTTAGTAAAGGAAGGTTTGGCATCAGTTGAGCAGAAAGAGGCATTCGGCGAGATATTTTTATACAAAAGGGAATCTGCATCAGAGATCAATAGTGAACATTTAAATGTGGGCTGAAATCGCTTAGGGGAAGGTATGAAATTTTTGCGTCCCCAACCTTACTTTGCTTTTCTTTTCTGGTTCTTGATTAATCCCTGCTTAGCGGCTGTACCAGAGGATTCCAATTATCAATACCTCTTGGACAAGCAACTTGCCCATTATTTTCAAAGCTGGGAGATGATTTTTGATTCAACCACCAATGGGATGAGAACGAGTCAAGGTTGTCTGGATTTGCTCAACTGGTATATAAACCTTGAATTGCGCTATGAGGCTTATCTTTCAAGGATTTTAGGGTTACGGTATCAGAATCGCTATATTGGAGATTATGATTGTCACATTAGCAATCACTATTTCCAACCCTTCTTTCAACTTGCTAATAATCGTCGATTCTTTTTATCGATAACCACCCATTACTATAAGGGCGAAGATGAGATTGGGGTTGGCTGTTTGCTGGGCACAAACTATGTAAATTTTTTTGAAACATTCCTGTTGGTGGAAGACTTCGACCGTAATTTTTCTCTTAAGGATATGGCTGATGGTCCGGAAAAGATTATTTACAAAGGCTTAAATTATCCAATTAAATTGAAAACCCTGATAAATAGAAACTGGCACCGAGGTAGGTTGAGGATAGAGACCGAGTTGGAGAAAAAATATCTCCGACACTCCACTGATGAACCACCAACTTTTGTTGAAGAGGGTTATCAGCATGCCGGATTTATCCGTTGCTGGCAGGATATCGGTACCATGCGCCTGGGCTTTCTTGTTGAATTGAAAGACTTCTTTCGGAAAATCACCAGTCCTCAGAATGAAATAGCAGAGCAAATTTTTGATTTAATGCCTGAACTTCAGTTTACCTATTTGGAAAATCCCAAATTGCGGCCTAACCTTTATTTGACCTATAATTATAAGATCGCCGAGGATACCATCTTATATAGAAGAAATGTATTCGCTTATCTGATAGATCTCGAATACCAACACGGAACCAATTTTACCTGGCATTTAGGAACCCAGCGCAATTTTTATCGAAACAATCAGGGGATTGGGTTAAAAGAGCGGAGAATAAATGTGGGTTTGGAATACCACTATAAAAATCTGTGGTTTTACCTTGTAGAAGCAATGGAAGGTGATTTTCCCACGCCTAAGTATTTACATAATCACACCTATGTCCAATTGATGCTCCGTTTTTAGACCCGCAGCTCTGAAGAGCCAAAATTTTTCTCACCTTGATGCCCTTTAATTTTAGCGGAAAAAATAGGGATTGTAATGTCTAGAAACCTTATTTACAGTTCTCCAGTAAGAACTTGTAGTCAGATTATCCAATATCACTGGTGGAAATAGCGCAATATTGGGATTTAATTCAGGCATAATCTCTTTAGCATACTCAAGGGGTGTCTTGTTGT
>JBDRWD010000079.1 GCA_039802205.1 candidate division WOR-3 bacterium | reverse complement strand
ATAAGCTGGATTTATCCAAATACCCGTGGCTTTTTTGTTTCAAAAAGTTATGCCCAACCGAAGATTAAAAGTGAGGAGTACTCAGTTTTATTTAGTATTGATTTTTTGATAATTTTGTATATAATATATATCAAATTATTTAAATTTGAGAAAGGAGAGTTGATTGAAGGAGAGTGTAAAAAGATATCTTTATCAAAGAAAAAATCAAATTAAAATTGAAGAAGAGCCTGAAGATATTGAAAATCCTTGCGAATTCTGGCCTGATTTAAAAAAGTGTGTGGAGATCTATTTCAAAATCTTTCCTGCAATGCAGCAATATCACAATGTTTTAAAAGATCCGATAGATTTTGAATATTCCGAGAGGTTTTTAAAAGAAGTGGTAAGATACTGCACCACTAATGAATTAAAAAGAAGATTTATTGACGCCCTGACCAAGGTTGTTTATAAAATTCCGAGTGCTGGGCTGGGAGATGTTAAGATAAAAGAAATGGGTGACTTGTATCATTTTTATGTCTCTTTTTTATTCCGGGTTTATTATCGAAAGTTAGACAATAAAATCATTCTTGAAAAATTTATCCCTCATAAGAAAAAGGGGTTTGAAAGGCATTTTTGAGAAAATTGAAATTTTGAGGGTCAATCATCGATAATCATTATAAAAAAAATTTAGTCTGAGAAATTTTATTGAAGAAGTAAAATTTACCACCAATAATATGATTAGTCGCAAAAATTACCAAAGACCTTTACAAAGTTATAATTACTGGCTATAATAACTGATTATGATTGAGACCTATTGCGAATTCGGATGTCCAAAGCGAGGTGACAATGCCCAAATTTAAATATAGTCCACTGGTTAAATTGGTAATGCCGGAAATTAAAGAGGCAATCAGTGAGAAGAAATGGCATGTTTTAAAGGACTTTATTTCCACCTGGGAACCGGTAGATATCGTTGAACTATTTAAAGAGCTCAAATCCGAAGATGTGCTTATTATCTTTTTGATGCTGCCCACAAATCTCCAATCTGCAATATTTGCCAAACTTGATATTAATTCCCAGGAAAGAATTCTAAAGAGTTTAAATGAGCAACAGGTTAGACAAATTCTTTCTGAAATCAAACCCGATGATAGAACTGAGTTATTTGAAGAATTACCACCAGATTTAATGCGTAAATTACTTGATATTCTATCACCCGAGGATAGAAAAGAAATTCTTCAATTGCTCGCCTATCCCAAAGATAGTGTGGGTAGGTTACTGACCCCGGATTATGTAGCGGTAAAACCGTTGTGGACAATAAGCGAGACTATGGAATATATTCGCAAATACGGTAAAGATGCGGAAACGATTAACGTAGTGTATGTGGTAGATGATAATGGAAAATTGCTTGATGATATTCCGATAAGAAAGCTGATACTTGCCGAACCAAATCAGACAATTGAATCAATAATGGACCGCAGTTATATTTCGATAAATGCCTATGCGGATCAGGAAGAGGCTGCAAAAGTGATGCAAAAGTATGATTTGATATCGTTACCGGTTACGAATGCTGAAGGACAACTACTGGGAATTGTGACAATTGATGATATTGTTGATGTATTGCAGGAGGAGCAAACAGAAGATTTCACAAAAATTTCGGCAATAACTACCAAGCCCGTTAGGGCAGATTTCATAACTAAAATAAAAGAAGTGCCTTTGCCGAAATTATACCGCAGCCGCGTAACTTGGTTAATGGCATTATTGCTAATGGATATAATTACTGGTAGTATAATCCAGGGGTTTCAGGAGACAATTGCCCGATATGTAGTGCTTGTGACATTTTTGCCGGTCCTTGTGGATACTGCCGGTAATGCCGGTTCCCAGTCAGCAACTTTGGTCATAAGGGCAATGGCGCTGGGCACAATTCAGATGCGCGATTGGCTTAAACTTTTAGGCAGAGAATTACTGGTTGCTGGTGCACTGGGAATCACGATGGGTCTTGGCATTTCTTTTATGGGCATTCTTCGAGGCAGGAATTTAACAGTTGCCTCTGTAGTGGTTATCGCAATGATTGTGAATGTAATCGTGGGAAGTTTGATCGGCATTTTGTTGCCGTTTATTTTTACCCGATTTAAAAAAGACCCGGCAACCGCAAGTACACCGCTTATTACAACATTAGCAGATATTATCGGCACAGGTATTTACCTGGGTATAGCTTACTTGATGTTGCATTAGCCTGAAAATAACTTTAATAACAGCCCTGTTTTTTTGCAAATTACACACAATGGAAAGTGCAAACTTTTGAATTAATGAAATAGAACCTGTTTCAAAAATTGTCTTTTATTTTTATCCTTGATTTTATTCAATATTCAATTAAAATATATATGTAATATGGCAAGGAGACCATCAGCAAACAGTTGTTTGATACTATGTTCTTATCGTTCCTTTTTTCTTCTCTTTTGTATTCAGGTGTTGTGAGTGTTGAAGCGAAAGATAATTATGTTTTTATATCTTTTAATGAGGATATGGATACTACTGCTGATGATTTTTGGAAAATTCATATATTCCCTCCGGTATCTGGATTCTGGCAATGGCGGAGTCTACGTGAATTAGTTTTTATCGCTGATTCTTCCCTTTCTGATACTATAATTTACATTCTATCATTGACTTCAGAGTTAAAAGAAAAAATGGTTCTGCTATAGAAGATACAGATTTAATTTTTACTGCTTCAAAATCAGTATCATACATCGGCTATCAAATTCCTTTTGAGTGGGAGGATATTAAAGAATGGGATGAAGAAATAGATTTGAGAGGCAGCCGGTGGGTATATAAAATCAAACCCAAAATTCATCCATCATACAAGCAAATCATTGATATTTTATTATGTTGGTTTCGTGTTTATCATGGCTCTTTGAAACTGGATTTTAAAGACTATTATTACCCGCATTTTATTTCTTCTGAAGGTAAAAAGTAGAAAGTTGCGGTAGATTCAAACGGTTTTTTGTATTTGATTGATAGCTCTTACGGGATGCGGTATCGCTGGTGGATTTTCCCAGAAAACCAGTGTTATCGGGCATTGGATGTTTCTGACAATGGTGAAGTATTGGCTGCTTTATTATCAAGTGATGAAGATAAGGTCGTAATAGTGCATCTTATTTCTCCGGAGGGGGAGATAATGTGGAGTAGTAAATTTTATCTTAAAAACAGCACTGATGTTGGGTTAAGTTTCATAAACAGACTTGACAAGTTCTTAATTTGTATTAACGGAGAACTCTTTTGCTATAAAATCCTACGCGAACAGGACTAAAGGCAGAAAAGTGTTTATAGAATATATAAGATCAAGCAGAAACTTCTGGAACCAGCCATCCAAAAAGCGTAGACTTTGAAATAATGTTAGACTATCAGTCACTCCTTTTTCTTTTCCAGTACATCATCCTCAACTTATTAATCACCCTAAATCCCATTCTTTTATATAGATGTTTAGCAATAGGATTGCCTTCGAATACGCCCAAACGAACTTTTTGATAACACTTGCATTATTCTAATGTCCTAACATGTTAATATCTTAGAATGCTAAAATGATAGAGAAAGATGAATGTAAAAAGATTTCCCTCAAGAGAGGAATCTGTTTATGGTCTTTGCATTGCAGAAAGTATCCAGTCTTTTATCTGATTTTTATTTGGCACCTTGCCGCTGCAGACAAGTTTTTTATTTATTACAAGTCCGGGTGTGGCGACAATGCCGTATTTGCTGATTTCTTTTAAATCGCGAATGTGCTGAATATCTGCTGCAATATTCAATTCCTGGACTACAGCACGAACATCTTTTTCCAGTTGTTCACAGGAAGGGCAGCCCGGACCTAAAATCTTTATCACCAGTCCGACCTCTTCTTCCTCAACCTCTTCGCCACAGAATCTACGGTATTCACGATAAAGGGCATTTTTATAATCTTCTTCTACACTTGAAGGGATATAATTCTGCTCTTTTGCCTTTTCCAGAAGAAAATTCTTTAAACTATTTTCGTCACCAATCTGTGCCTGTTTTGCCAATTGGAATATTTCATCAAGTCCAATGATTCCAATTCTATTGCCTTTGACGGTGATTTGTCTTATGTCCATAAATATCTCCTATTATAAAATGCCTAAATTACCTAAAATACGTAACCATTTAGCCTTCCCAAAAACATTTTCATAATTCACTGTAGGGCAAACCTTTACCCCGTTAGATAAACATCTTTTTGATTTATTTAGCTTAACTATCTACATTATCTTTCATCTAACGGGTTTTAGAGCCTGCCCCCGAACCCTGGCCTGGCGCCGGGGTAGGGTTGATTCGGGGTTTGCTTTAATTTATTTGCAAGGCTAAAGCCTTGCCCTACAATTTCTTGGAAAGACTTACAGATTCCTAAAATACATCGTCGATCGTTGGACGGTTTCGCCAAAAATAATCTTTTTTGCCTTTTTAATCCTCTTTGCTATTTTAATCCTTTCAATTGCCTGCATTACCATTTCTTTGTGCGATAAATCGCACCGTTCCATTTTCCCTTCTTCCACACTTTTTGCTCTTATTTTCCCTTATTAACCCTTATCCACTATCTCTTCCTCAATAAATTCTTTTATCTGCGATTTTGCCGGAATCTTCCCTGAGATTTTTACTTTACCATTTATCACCAACCCCGGCGTCGCCATTATCTTATATTCCATTATCTTTTTGAAGTCGGTTATTTTTTCAATATTTGCCTCTATCTTCATCTCCTCAACGACCTCTTTTGTTCTTTTTTCCACTTCCTGGCATCTTGGACAACCAGGACCAAGGATTTTTATGTTAAGCATAGAACCTCCTTTCGTTCTACTTCGTAGAACCCGCGGATTGACGCGGATTCACACAGAGAATATCTAAAAATGGCTTAGGTTCATAGTTATAGGGTATAGAAGCCGGTATGGTCATAGGTTTTAAGTTTATTGTATTTTTTCGCATAAAACTATGCCCAGAGACCATAATGGCTGCCACGCCCATAAACCAAATCATGATATTATTATCAGATAAACACCACCAAGTATCACTAAAACACCACAGATTTTTTTCACAATTGATACACCCTTTGATTTTTCTGACCAGTGGAGATAATTACCGATTGTTTCGGTTAAAGTTCCGGCAAGGACTATTACTGAACAATGGCCAATTGCATAGGCAAAAATCAGGGTGAATGCATAACCAAGTCTTGTTGAGGCAACAGCAAATACCACACCGAGCATTGGTGCCATATAAGCAAAGGTGCAGGGGCCCAGGGCAATGCCAAAGACAAGACCGATAATAAATGCACCCAATAAACCTTTTTTATCAACGCTTGGTCCACCACCGGAAAATGGCAAGGGGATTATGCCAATTAAATGCAATCCAATTATAAAAAACACGATTGCTACAATATAATTGCCGGTCCTGCCAATATCACCCATCATCCTGCCCAAAAGTGCGGTTACCAATCCGACTACGCCGATTGTAATAAGCACCCCAAGTGCAAAGATTAAGGCAATTACAAAAGCTCTTTTTACACTTATCCTGCCCTGCTCACTTATATAGCCGACAACCAGCGGGATACTCGCTAAATGACAGGGACTCAAAATTATGCTCAAAATACCCCATAAGAATGAAGCAGCAATCGCAATTACAGGATTTTGCTCAAGTGCCTTGGTTAGCCAGGTAAGGAGTTCAAGCATAAAGACCTCATTATAAAAAATCCAAAATACCTAAAAGTCCAAAATGCCTAAATTTTAGGTATTTAGGTATGTAGGTATTTAGGCGTTTATTTACATTTAGGATTTCGAATTTAGAATTCATATTGGGCAATATCATTCCACACCTAATTTTTTCAACTGACTGATAATATCCTGTTCCGGCATAAAGCCCTGGTGCCGATAAACCTCTTTGCCACTCTTGTCAAAAAATATCTGGGTTGGAATCATCATAATTTTATATTGGCGGGCCAAAGACGCATATTCTCCAACATCAATAATAAGAATTTCTGCCTTGCCCGCATATTCTTTTTGTAACTTCTCTAATATCGGCTGCATCATCTTACAGGGGATACAGGTTCCTCTGCCAAAATCTGCAAGCACAGGCCTGCCTGATTTTAATGCCCGGCTCAATGGATTATCCGCAGTAAGCGCCGCCTGCTCTTTTATCCATTTATCATTACGCACAATCTTTGCCTTTGCTTTCAGATTATTGATGAATTCTTCAATCTTCAGTCGCTGCTTTTCTTCAATTGCCATTGGCCTCAATTGCTCTTTTACTGATTCATAATCTTTGTTTGGTAACTGGTCTTTATATTGATTGAAGAAGTCCCTTAGTTCATTTTCATTGACCGTAACATTTGAAACAATCTTTCTCAATAATAAATTGACCATGATATCTTCTTTTTTATCTGGATTCTGTTTAACTAAGTCCTTATAATCGTCTTGCTGATTGACCTTCTGCCTTTTCGCCTCGTTTATGAGTAATTGCCGTGTTATCAGCTCCTCAAGAAATCCCGGTTTATCATCTTTGTAGTATTCTTTAATCTGTGAAGGCATCGCATTCAACATACTATCAAGTTGTTGGCTTGTAATTTTTATGTTATCTACGATTGCCAGGATATCATCGGTTAGTGCCAGCGGGTCATCAGAATTGCTTACGGTTTTCGCTTGCACCAGGGTATTCATATATATATCATTTTTTTCCTGAGTGATTGTATCCCGAGTCTGAATTTCGGGAGCATTGACAATCACTCCCGGTCTTTTATAACTTGCGACAAGAATAACAACGAGAATTAACAAAACAGCAATTGCACCTGTTATAAGATATTTTAGTTTATTTGCCATATTTTTCTCCTTTTGCAAACCTTATCTCCTTTTAATCATCACCCTCACCTTAATCCTCTCCCTTCAAGGGAGAGGAAATGATCTTAATGTGCATAGTATTTTCTCTTTATCCACAATGCTACATTCACTAAACTAATTAACACCGGAACTTCAATCAGAGGTCCAATAACAGCAGCAAAAGCCTGCCCGGAATTAATCCCGAAAACCGCGACTGCCACGGCAATAGCCAATTCAAAGTTATTTGAAGCGGCGGTAAATGAAAGAGTTGCACTTTGCGGATAGTTAGCACCGGCCTTTTTGCTCAAATAAAAAGAGAGTAAAAACATAGAAACAAAATAGATGAATAGAGGAATTGCAACTCTCACTACATCAAGAGGAATTTTCACAATAAATTCACCTTTTAGCGAAAACATGACAACAATGGTAAATAACAGTGCGATTAGGGTAATCGGACTGATGGCAGGAACAAATTTTTGTTCGTACCAAATTTTGCCTTTTGTCTTCAAACCAATAATTCTGGACAGAATACCCGCGATAAACGGTATCCCAAGATAGATAAAAACACTCTCGGCAATCTGACCAATGGTAACTTTAACCACCACACCCTTAAGGCCGAGCATAGGTGGTAATAAGGTAACGAAGATATATGCATAGATAGAATAAAATATCACCTGAAACACCGAGTTAAAAGCGACCAATCCTGCACAATATTCACTGTCACCTTTGGCTAATTCATTCCACACAAGCACCATGGCGATACAACGGGCAAGACCGATCATAATTAGTCCTGTCATATATGCCGGTTCTCCTCTTAAAAATATGATTGCAAGGATAAACATCAAAATAGGTCCAATAATCCAATTCTGTACCAGTGAAAGACCAAGCACTTTGTAATTGCGGAAAACTCTTGACATTTCTTCATATTTCACTTTTGCCAGAGGTGGGTACATCATAAGAATCAAACCAATGGCAATGGGAATGTTGGTTGTGCCCACTTGAAAACGATTCCAGAATTCATCTATACCAGTGAAAAGATAACCCATCCCTACGCCAACAAACATTGCCAAAAAGATCCAGAGGGTTAAAAGCCTATCCAATAAAGATAGTTTAATCTTTTGGTCCATTATACCTCCTCACCCTTACCCTCTCCCACCGAGGGGCGAGGGCAGTAAATGTGATGCCTCTCCCACCAAGGGGCGAGGGCAGGATATCCGTTTGCATCCGCTCATTTCCGTTTGAATCACTTTTTTAAACAAATAAAATTCCATAGAGCCAGCCTACAATTGTTGAAAGCACAATGACCAAAACAATATAAGTAATCGTCTTTTTTATTCCCATTATGCTACTGATAACAAGCATACTTGGTAGACTCACCGCAGGACCAGCAAGCAATAGAGAGAGTGCCGGACCTTTTCCCATACCGCTACCCAAAAGACCCTGTAATATTGGAACTTCAGTGAGTGTGGCAAAATACATAAATGCACCAGAGACCGCAGCAAAGAAATTAGCGAAGATTGAATTACCACCCACGAGCATCGCAATATACTTTGAAGGTATTATTCCAGCATCAGTATTGGGTCTGCCCAATAAAAATCCCGCAACCATTACACCGGCGAATAATAATGGCAAAATCTGTTTTGCAAATGTCCAGGTGGAGAATACCCAGTCTCTTCTCTCATCAGCATTGAACCATTTGAAGATAATTACAAACATTAAAATGAGAAATATTAAAACAAGATACCAATGGATGTTATATACTGCATTCCAGAATCCAAAAGGTTCTTTGGGCTTTGCCCAGGCAGCAAACACCAGAATAAGAATTAAAGAAAGAAAGAAAAGAGCATTCTGGCCAAGGGTTCGTCCTCTTGATTTCACTGACTCAGTTTCAAATGATTCTTCGCCTTCTATCTTTTTATCTCTATAGATCAGCGCCATCAAAAGACCAATAATAATTGAAAATAAGACCGCACCCACTGCCCTGGCAATACCCATTTCTGCACCAAGGATTCGGGCAGTCAAGATTATCGCCAGGACATTTATTGCCGGACCCGAGTATAAAAATGCCACTGCTGGACCAATGCCTGCACCGCGGGTGTATATCCCTGCAAACATTGGCAGGACCGTGCAGGAACAGACTGCAAGGATTGTGCCCGATACCGAGGCAATCCCATAGGCAAGGATTTTATTTGCTTTTGCCCCAAAATATTTTATCACTGCCTCTTTAGAAACAAAATTGCTGATTGCACCCGCAATGAAAAAGGCAGGGATCAAACAGAATAAGACATGCTCACGGGCATATTCTTGAATCATAAAGAATGCCTCAAGGATTGCACCTTGAATTCTCGTTCCTTCAAGGGGCACAAAATAAAGAATGAGAAAGACAATGATAAAGATTAAAAGTCTTGTTCTATCTTTCAATTTACCTCACTTTTTAAAATCCCAAACAATACCCAAATTTCAATAGCCAAAATAGTTCGGATAGATTCCCGCTTGTGCGGGAATGAAAGAAATGAAGAAGTCATACCAAACCGTATCGCTTTTCGCAACCGTAAATCGTATTACCTATTTCCATATCATCTTCTCGCCATTTCTCTTAATAATTCACTTTTCTTCTTTAAGTTTCCTGCGACACACTCTTCAAGGATATCAATTATCTTAAAAATCCGCCTATCCACAACTTCATACCAGACCTCAAGACCGCGTTTTTCGCAGCGCACAATACCTGCATTTTTCAAGATTGATAGATGGTGTGAGACATTAGATTGTTCAGCGCCAACATAAGGTATAATCTTGCACACGCAACAGGGACCATTCCTGAGTTTTTCTATTATTCTCAACCTCAACGGATGGGCTAAAGCATTAAATACTTCAGCCTTCATATCTAAAATCTCTGCATCTTTGTCCTGCATAATGTTAGCTCCTTCTGCCATATCTTGCTTTTTAAATCAATAAACTATATGATTATATTTAAATATTGTCATATGTCAATATCGTCCGGTTTTGTTCCCCGTTAAGAATACCTGAACTGGCAAGTCTATCAATTAAAAAACCAGTAAAATCCAGAGATTGCCCGATAATGTTATTCCGTCTTTCATCAAAATAAAATCTTACCCAAAATAAATTTAGATTCTCAGGCGAATAAGAGTATAGTTTTAGAATTGAATTAATCATGCTCTTTACTCCTGTGATTATATCTCTTTCTATGAACTCGGTCAAGTTTCTTTTGCAATTTGATTATCCTTGC
>JBDRWD010000078.1 GCA_039802205.1 candidate division WOR-3 bacterium | reverse complement strand
ATTACTGCCGATGTTTTACGTCCTATTCTTGAAGCAATGGTTAACCAACCAAATGACCTTATAGGCGATTTAAACGACCTTACTACAACTAATAAAGATAGTGTAGTAGATGCAATAAACGAGGTTAACAACTTATCAAACGGTGGTATAACGATACACTACGGAAGTGATACACCATTTATAACACCTCCCGTATCTTTTGAATTAGGGGATTTTTACGCTCAACTTGATGGGAGTAGTGTATTAGGATTTTGGCAGTATAACGGTAACGAATGGGTTGAGATAAAAGAGGTCACTGGCGGCGTACAATCTGTTACAGGCGATGGAGTAAGCGGAACGCCTGAAGATGTTGTAATGACATTTCCAACAGCTAGCGAAATTGGAGCTATAGAAGATGCGCCAAGTGACGGCAAACAATATGCTAGAAAAGATGAAACTTGGAGCGAGGTAGTTATTCCAAGTAGTGGAGTTCAAACCGTTACAGGCGATGGGGTTGATAATACAGACCCTGAAAATCCTGTTTTAACTTTCCCAAAAGAAGAAGAAATAACAGGCACAAGACTAACAGACGCAAGTGTAACGGGTTCAACTCCTTTAGATTGGGATGCCTATAAAGTATTTGAGTTTACTTTAACAGGTGCAACTACACTAACCGATACTAACCTGCCAACAGGAACAGAAACAAAGGTTATTGAGTTGGTTATCTCAGGAAACCAAGTGCTAACATTACCAGCGTATTGGGAAGCATTGCCAAGTAATGACGCTTACGATGGAACGGTTAGAAACCATTTAGTTGTAAGTTGCATTGATGGCGATAACGACGATATTATTTACTCACTTCAAAATCTTTCTTCATAATGATTGGAATTATTTTAAACAACGAAATAAAACTTTTTGGGAGTATTCCTAAAACTTGGAATAACATATTAAACTATCACTTAGCAGACGCACAAGTGCATTATGATGATGGTTTTAGGGATGTAGTGCAACCAACTTATAACACCGAAACTCAACGCAAAGGAGGTATTTATTTTGACGAGGTTAACGACTATTTCACATATGAGGTAATCGATAAAACTATTGAAGAAATACAAGCTGAAATATTGGCTAATTCAGAAGCACAAAAAGAGGTTTTAATTCAAGAGAAATTAAAAGTTCAAGTTGAAAATGAAGTGCAAGCCTTACCAGATACCGAAGCATTAAATAATCAGGGGTTATATCCAACTTGGACACATCCATTTTACTATACTTTAGACTTTAAGTGTCAACACTTTAATGCTGAAAATGAATTAGTATTGTATAAATGCGTACAAGCGCACGAAAGCCAAGAGAATTGGCAGCCAAAAGACGTACCCGCATTATTTGTGAGGATAGCACAAGAGGGTGAGATATTAGATTGGGTACAGCCACAAGGTTCACACGATGCGTATCAAACAGGAGATAAGGTAAATCATAACGGGCAAGTATGGATTTCGGTAGTTGATGATAATATATGGGAACCGTCTGTTTATGGATGGGAAATTTATACAGGATGAAAAGAAGATTATTAAATATTAAGAGAGGTTCAATCACACCCATTAAATCCGCTATCCTACCATTCAATGGCGGTACAACTGCGAATATGATAATTGCAACGGTGGATAATAGCGATTGGACTATTAATTGGGGAGATGGCACGTTAGAAACTTATCCGAGTGATTCAGGAGTTTTCAGAACACACACTTACGCTTCATCGTTTATTGGTAACGTTATAATATATGGGGATGTTAGCTATTTGCGTTCAAGTACTGGAAGTTACGATTTTACAAATGTAGTTAATTTCACGAATTTAGATTCCTTGTGGTTGCAAAATAATCAGTTTACAGGAAATATGAGTGGCGTTATTAGTTTGACATCACTTACTTACTTGTTTTTATATAGCACTCAATTCACAGGAAATATGACTGGCGTTACTGGATTAACGTTACTTACTACATTACGATTAAATAGTAATCAATTCACTGGAGATATGAGTGGGGTTAGTGGATTATCATTACTTACTACCTTGTATTTAATATCTAATCAATTCACATACACATACTCCTTACTATCGTCAGGTTTTGTAAATTTTTATATAAGATTAAAATCAGGCGAATTGTCAAATCCAACAGATATAGACAACATTCTAATTGATATTGATAACAACACAACATCAGGAGGAGGTACGATTGATTTACGTAGTACAGGTGCTGCAAGTCCAACAGCTGCGAGTGCCTCAGCAGTATCATCATTAATAAGTAAAGGTAGAACAGTATTAACTAATTAATATGGAGGTAGCAACATCATAATTAGTGAAAACTTAAAACAAATAATATGAAAATTTTAAAAAGAATATACCAAACAATCGTAAACATCCCTAAAGATAAACTACTTCATTTTATCGTGGGATTGCTTTTAGGATTATTATTAAACCTATTTATAACTTATGAATGGGCTTTATTTATTGTCTTAATTGTAGCAATAGGCAAAGAAATTATAATTGATTACTTACTTGGAAAAGGGACGGCAGAAATTGCAGACGGATTAGCAACTTTTCTAGGTGGGTTTATAGCAATTTGGATTTCGCAAATATTGATTTTATGAAAAAACTATTTATAATCTTAGCAATTGCAACGGCTTTTTATAGTTGCTCAACTGAACTAACTGAAACAGAGCAATCCAGACCGCAAAATACAACAACGGAAAATCTAATTGTCATCACACTAGACGGTCTAAGATGGCAAGAAGTTTTTGAAGATGCAGACGTATTTGATAGGGATTATCTAAGCACTATTGGTAATCTATACGGAAATAGGAATGTAGGAAACAAGGTAAACGTCGCTAATCCTACTAATATAAGTTATCCAGGCTACCACGAAATATTCACAGGGAATACAACGGGGATATTAAGTAACAATCCAATAAGAAACCCACATAAAACGGTTTTAGAATATATTAACGAGCAACGAGGATATAATAGCGATAATGTGCAAGTGGTAAGTGTTGGAGGTTTCACAGTACCTTTATTTCGCCCTGATGCAGCATACTTTCCTATTTATACACCTACTAATATTTATAGCGGAGGGGATGTTTTTAGCGTAGATTATAAAACTATTTTTAATTCTGAAACTATACACAATGAGAAGTATTTATATTTATTAGAAAAATCAATTAGTGAAATAGATAATTATACGCCTTTAATACATCAATTCGGAAGTGGTGGAATAGGAGAAAATAATGAGTTAAGCGAATTACTTTTATACTTATTAGGGAAAAACATTTTAGAAATTGATAACCCTAAAGTTATGTATTTCTACTTTGCAATGACTGATTTATTTGCACACAATGGAATTTGGAACGACTATACCAATGCTGCAAGGAATGTAGGGGTCTACATCAAGGACTTAGTAGATTTTGTTAACACGCATCCGCAGTACGCTAACAACACCACTATATTAATAACAACAGACCACGGGCGAGGGAGTTCGAGCTGGGGGGCGCACAGTTCAAATACAGAGGGAGCGGATGAAACTTGGTTTATCTTAATATCGCCTTACACAAACAAAGGAATAGTTAACGAGCAAAAGCAATACTATAACGAGCAACTCGCGCAAACAATGGCAAATATTTTAGGATTTCAATACGAAGCCGATCACGAAATTGCAGAAGCTATAGAATTATAACCAACCAAAACCCCAATATAAAAATGAATGATTTTCTAAGAGAATATTTACCTCAAATATTAACACTTGGCGCAGGTGCTGGTGCTTGGGGTTACGAGAGAAACAAGAGAAACCAAGAAATTAAAAAAGCAGAAACATCAAACCATAAAGATATTATGGAATTGTATCAGGCGGCTTTAGACGATTTAAAAACACGTTATGATGCGAATTTAAAGGAGTTGGAAGCTAAGTACGATTTGAAGTTTAAGGAAATGGAAGCACGTTACAATCGGCTGAAGAAAGCCTTTGAAGATTATAAGAAGAAACACCAATAAAAAAAGCCCTCCGTGATGACGTTTTAGAGGGCTAATTTGATATAGAAATGTCAGCGGTGTAAATATACATAAAATTATGATACTACCAATTTTTGAGTGGATAAAAAAGTATATTGATTTTAAAACTACTAAAATATTTCCTATGCAACTAACCAAAGACTTTCACAAGAGCGAGTTTGACAGTAAAGACGGCTCAGAAATGCCAGACGATGTATTGCAAAATGTACAGAAACTTGCTAATCAATTACAAGTGTTACGAAATTATATAGGTAAACCTATTTACATAAATAGCGGTTATAGGTCGCCAAGCCATAACAAAAAAGTGGGGGGTAGTCCAAACAGTCAACATCTATTAGGAAAGGCAGCAGATATACGTGTTAAGGGTTATACAACTGAAAGATTAGCAAAGGTTATCGAAAGTTTGATAAATAACGGAGATATGTTGCAAGGTGGTATCGGTATTTATAACAGCTTTGTTCATTATGACCACAGAAGAACTAGAGCAAGGTGGGATTTTAGAAAGTAGATATGAAAAGGAAAATAGATATATGGTGGGTTATCATAGGAATTATAATACTATTTGCAATACTCAAACAATGCACTTATACTGAGCCTGAAATAGTGGAAAAGGAAGTGGTTAAAATAGTTAAGGTTACCGATACTATTAACAACACAATCATAAAAGAAATACCTAAAAAAGTTTATGTCGAAAAAACTAAAACAATAAAAGGTAAAGACACTATAATTTATCGAGATAGGCAAAATGATAGTACAATTAATGCAAATCAATACGAAACTACTATAAAGACAGATAACTCATCAGCAGACTTGCAAATAACGACCACAGGAGAATTATTAGATGTTCAGGGCGTAATTCATTACAACAAGGAAATAAAGACAATAGAACGCACTAAAACGATTAATGCAAGCGGTTTATTTATTTATGGAAAACACCCAGTTAACAACACGTTTAATCCTGAGTTAGGTTTAATGTATAATATGAACAACAAAATCTTAATCGGGGCGGGTGCTAATTACAACAACTTCACTAATAAAATTGATGCTTCAATAACAATAGGTTTTAAATTATAACTATATTTGTTAAAACCAACCAATCATATATGAAAGTTAGAAAACGCTTGACCGACCAAGAGGCTACTTCTTTTGGATTAAAACTTAATAAGAAGCAAGAGGGGCGAGATAAGTCACTCTATATGATAGACAAGCACCAATGGCAACAAGTTAAAGAAGCACGTTCAAAGGGTGTTATAGATAGTTGTAACAAGTTAGAAGTAGATGTTAGCACGGTTAAACATCTATGGAAAAAGACTAAAAAAGAAAGTGTTTTTGTTAAAAATCCATTATACGTTAACGAGGTTGAAAAAACTTATTTAGATTTAAGAGATGAGATATTAAAAGACATTAAAAAATATACTCCCAAATTTGAGAAATTAGAAAGGGAAAAACACCCCGATTCACATTTATTAGTAGTTGATCCAGCCGACATTCATATAGGTAAACTTGCATCAGCATTTGAAAGCGGAGACGCTTATAACAATCAAATAGCAGTTAGAAGAGTTTTGGAGGGCGTCAGGGGTATTTTAAGCAAGTCTAACGGCTTTAATATTGATAAAATACTGTTTATAGGTGGTAACGATATACTACACATAGACACGCCAAAAAGAACAACTACAAGTGGAACGCCACAAGATACTGATGGTATGTGGTACACTAATTTCTTAATCGCTAAAAAACTTTATGTTGATGTATTAGAAATATTGCTGTCGGTTGCAGATGTTCACTTCACTTTTAACCCGTCAAACCACGATTATACAAATGGTTTCTTTTTAGCCGACGTAATTCAAACGTATTTTAAGGACTGTAAAAATATTACTTTTGATTGCGATATTTCACATAGAAAATACTATAAATACCATAACAATTTGATAGGAACTACACACGGGGACGGGGCAAAAATGCAAGATTTGCCTTTGTTGATGGCTCACGAAAGTAAAGATTGGAGTAGTGTTAAGCATAGATACATTTATACACACCACGTACACCATAAGACATCAAAAGACTTTGCGGGAGTTACGGTTGAGAGTTTAAGAAGCCCTAGCGGTACAGATAGTTGGCATCATCGAAATGGCTTTTCTGGTGCGCCTAAAGCGGTAGAAGGTTTTATTCATTCAAAAGATAACGGACAAGTCGCCAGATTGACACATATATTCTAATTCCATTAGTTAATCAACTTGTGAACTACCCACCCACGGCAGAGCCGATGGGTTTGGCTTCGGGCTTCACAGAGTATGCGCTATTACTAACGTCTGATTTTCTCTCCACCTTTGTAATGGCGAGTTCCTCACCATATATTTTTAAACCTTCTTTAAGAATATTTTGACTTGCATTCAAATCACGGTCTAATTTATGACCGTTTTTACAAGTCCATTCTCTAATCGAAAGATTTAAGTCTTGATTTATCCATCCACACTCGTTGCAGGTCTTTGAACTAGGAAAAAATCTATTGACTTTTACAAGTTCCTTTCCGTACCAATCACATTTATATTGAAGTAAGGTTACAAAGTTACCCCAACTTGCATCCGCAATATGTTTGGATAGTTTTCTATTTTTAATCATACCTTTAACGTTTAAGTCTTCAATACTTATTAAATCATAAGATTCAACAAGTTCTTTGCTGACTTTATGTAAGGTATCTAATCTACAACTTGCAATTTTCTCGTGTATCTTGGCAACTTTGATTTTTTGTTTTTCAAAACCATTGCTTCCTTTTTGCTTACGAGAAAGGTGCTGTTGTGCTTTCTTTAATTGTTTAGCATACTTTTTTGTGTATCTATTGTTCTTAAATTTCTTATTATCGGAAGTAATCACAAAATCTTTTAAACCAAGGTCGATACCAACTTGTCTATTTGTTTTTGGTAATTCATCAGCCTCTTGTTCTGTGAAAATTGAAACATAATATTTACCAGTAGGTGTTTTGGTAATACTCATCTTACCAATTTTACCTTTAACTTCTCTATGTAACTTTATTTTAATACCATCTTTGAATTTAGGTATGTTTAGTTTTCCATCAACTATTTTGCCTGATTGTGGGACTGTGAAGCTATTTTTATTTCTACGTGATTTGAACCTTGGAAATTTTGCGTTGCCACGAAAGAAGTTAGTATATGCACTATCCAAAGATTTTAAGGCAAACTGCAGTGTTTGGCTATTTACTTCTTTTAACCACTTTGTATCTTCTTCTTTTTTTAGTTTTGTCAGGGTGGCAGATTGAACATAATAATTATCAGACTTTTTATCTTTCTGATACTGTTCTTTTCTTTGATTGAGGAAGTAATTATACACAAAACGAGAATGCCCAAAATGCCTAGCAAGATTCTCTTCTTGTTCAGCATTAGGATATATCCTGAATTTATATGTTTTATTTACTTTCTTCATTTCTTATGCAAATATACGTGAATAGTATAAGTTATGCAAATATTTTTTTTATTATTTAAGCCAAGGTTAGTAGTCGCTTATATCCCACCCACGCTGAAAAAGCGATGAATGGGTTTTACGCTCCTACTTATAAATGTACTTTATTAGTTTATTTGCTGATAACAAAGTATAAATTAAATGCTTCGCACTTAACTTATACAGGTGTTAGCAAACATTAAAACGATTTGCTAACACGGTATATAGTTAATGCCTGGTTCCGTGATTAATTCAATCGTTTGTGCTTGTTTACCCATAATTAAATATTTTAATTAAAAAAAGGCAGGTGTTCTACGGTTTCTTTTTTCACATACAAAGGTCTATAATCTTCAATATTAATTCCTTTAGGAACAACCATTCCTCTTATTTTAATTACTGCGTTTTTAGTTGATTTCCCTTCTTTAATAAATATACCTTCTTCAGTTATAGTACACCTTTTTTTACTTACTAATAAGCAAACTAATTTATCATTGCAATTCATTTTTAAAATATTTAATTATTAATTCTGTTTTTAATTTTAAAGTCTGTGTTATTTACACGGCACTAACCATATACCAAAACGTTAGCGGTCATGCTAAATGACATTCCGTTCAATTGACAAATTTTCTTTTGACAATACGACAATATAACCTTGCCTTTGAACTGCTAATGGTAGTTCTTTCTTTAGGTGCTTTGCTACATCATAACTTGCACGTAGCAATGTTTTCTCACGGCTTTTTACTCGGTTTACTTTGCTTTCAAGTTCGGCAATTTCTTTTCTAACTTCTTCAAGTTCGTTTGCGCAGGTGTTAAGCAAATCAGCTCCTTTAATTTCTTCGTGTTGTATCAAATTGACAATATTTGACCAACTTAAATCGTCTATGTATTCCATTTTTTTCATTCAGATTTGAGAAGCACGAACCGCTAACAAGTGCTATACAATATGGCGGCTGACGTGCTTCGATTAAACATTTGTACTTAATTAAACTTTGGTGCTTCGTATTGGGCTTTCTGCTGAAAATCCACCACATCGTATAGCACCGATACGTTATACCACATTTAACCAATCACCACCATCTTCCATTAGTTCAATCTGACCATTTCCTTGTTCTATTATTTTATTTAAAATACCTAATCCGTAAGATGTTGCTGTTCCATATCCTTTTTTGTGACACTTATAACAACTTCCACTAAATCCAATAAAATAATAAAAGTTTTCGTCTTGTTCTACTTTATCAATTCCAGAGTTTAACTTCCATTTATCACCATCTAAATAACCACCAGCCCAAGTTCCAAAAACTTTATAGTAATTGTTTGGTAGTTTTAATATTACCCATCTTTCGGGTGTTTCGCTTATATTTCTTTTCATAATTTTATGTTTTTACTATAATTTAAAAACCGAGTTCGTCAGCTTCAATTCCATTTTTAAGGAATACTTGCTTTAGTTTGTTAATATGAATACCAGTGAATCTAATCGGTGAGCTAACTATTTCTTCTTGCTCTTTTAAACATTGATTAAGCAAAGAACTACCGCTAACAATATATAAACCACATAGCTTTTTATGCGCTTCAATTGCAGTTAGTTTCTTTTCATCCAATGCTTTTACTATTTCCCAAATTTCTCTTTCCATATCGTTACGTTGTTTATACTCGTCCGTTACCAATCCCAAGAATACCCAACTCTAATATAAAAGTTCTCTCTCCATATCTCATCCCATCCCATAGATTTCATATCTCCCCTGAAAATATAACTGCCATTAATACCGATTAATAACCCGCTATCAAATGTATAATCAACACCGCCCTCAAATCCAGCAATCGGGTTAGGTGCGCCGTTCCTAAATGCTACACCCATTCTACCTCCTGCATACGTTGCAAGGTTCTCAAAATGACCGTATGTAAGACGTAGACCATAACCCCCATGAATGTCGAAGTAACCTCCTGGAAGTTGGGCAAAACTCTCTATTCCAAACTTGGCATACATTGCCCCTCTGTACTCAATGTCTATTCCTATGTCCAGTCCATTTTCTTTTATTGATGCATTCGGATCTACATAAGCCGAAAATGCAAAACTTTCTTTCTTGCCGAATTGTACTTGTCCAATAGTTACGCTTGTAACTAATAATATTAATAGTGTTGTTAGTGTTTTCATAATTTATAATTTTGGTTATTTATTAATTTTAAAAATCTATATTATCAGAAATCTCCTTTAAGATAACTTTTAACATATAATTATCTCTATCTTCTTCATTATCAAATTCAACCTCATCAGAACTTATATCTCCGTCTTCATCTATTGAAATATTACATTCAAACTTACCTTCAAATTTACTTTTTAAACTTGGAATAACATAGTCTAAATCAGCGCAAGCAGAACGCCCAGTCATTGGATAGTGGTCAGAAAATCTAACTGTTAACTCTATTCCATACTTGTTATCGTTGCTTATAGTAACGTAATCAGATGATTTTGAACATTCCAATTCAACATTAAACCCTATTTTTTCGAAGTGGTCTTTTACGATGTATGATTCATTGTAATTCATAATATAAATTTTAGTGTTATTATTTGAGACAAATATACAAAATCTTTTTTAATAACAAACTATAAACAAACTTTTTTTTATCATAAAATTATTGTACATTTGCAAGTATGAATAAAAAATTAAAACAACAATTAAAGAAGAAAGGTTTAAGCGTATATGGATTAAAAGACCATTTAAACCTCAAAAGCCCCCAAGCGGCTCAATACATAGTTAATTCTAAAGACTTGACCGCTGATTACAATCGTATAAAATCAATTGCGGAATACTGCGATTGTTCGATTGAAGAAATTTTGGATTAAAAAAAAGCCTCTAAATTAATAGGGGCTTTTTTAATTAGTTGATACAACTTTCAATTGTCATCGTTTTAAACTTTATTATTTTTAATTCTTTTTCTTTGTGTGCTATCCTTTCCCGTAGTTTATCTACTTCATTAAGGATTGAATTTCTTTGGTGGCTATTTTTGCATTCAGGTAGAAAAAATAAATATCTTTCAAGCATTTCTAACAGATCACTTTTATAAGTTTTAGACCTTACTGAACTTT
>JBDRWD010000077.1 GCA_039802205.1 candidate division WOR-3 bacterium | reverse complement strand
TTTCATAACGGCTTTTTCTAATACGGGTCTTAAAAATGGTTTGGGTGGAACTGCTGGAATCATTGCCCTTTTTCTAAAAATATACCCATATAATCCACGCTCAAATAATCCACCATAACCCATTCTTGCCCTATGTTCGGGCACTCTTCGATATAAAGTCCTGCCCGCACTGGGTGAATATCTGATTAATCTTGCAACCGGGATAATAATTGCTTTTGCCCTTTTGGGGGTAACTTCATAAGCCCCATGTCCGGTTAATTCCCACAATTCGGCAATATTGATATTTCCCTTTTTATACGATATTCCCACGAGTCCTTTTATAATATTTCCAACCTTCTGGGCCGGAATTATCGCAAATCTCGATCTCATGGTTTCGCTTTTAAGTTTCTGCGGTCGGGGCCCCGATAAATATTCGCTTACCGAGATTTTTACTGCTTGATTAAGAGTTTTATTCAGGGCTTGGATTAAATTCTTTTCTATTCTTTCAGCCCTTTCTTTGATTTTTCTCGGATAATTATCTAAGGGTCTTAATATTGACATTATTCTTTCTTATACAATTCTGATACAAAAATGATTATTTTTTGAGCCGTCTCAACTTGCCTCTGAATCTTTAATAAATCCATTGCAGTCTTAATTGCTTCAAGGCGAATGCCCAAAATATCACCCATGGGCGTCAGTATCAATTGATTCTTGCACAAATCGTAAACCATTAGAGCCTCATAATTTTCTTCAAGAATCTCTGGCCGATTGCATTTTTCGCAGGGGGATTCTTTATTAAACTGCTGATGCAAAAACTCGCATTCATTACAGTCTATCTTTTTCTCTTTCAGCCATCTCGCATATTCAATTAAATTTTTTTTTCTGCCTCAAATTGCTCGGCATTGAATTTCTCAATATCCGTCACAATCCTCTGAATGAACATATCAAAATCATAAGCATTCTGAAGAAGAATCAGGGCATTCTCGGGGGTGAATTCGATTTCAATATCTGGGTCAGTAATTTTTATCGGGATCAGCTTGGCAAGGGTGGAGGCCTTAAGTCCCCTCCACCCCACCAATACTCTATCGATCATTTTTTTGTAAAATGCATCGACATCGATTTCTTCTTTCTTCGTATGATCCCTTTTATCCCAGACAATCTTTTTTGATTCTTCGAAGATTTTTGAGAGTTCTGATTTCGGAAGATATTTGAGTTCGATATAGAAATCATCGATATAGTGAACAACGATAGTTTTCGGCACTTCAAGCATCAGGTCTTTGATATTAACCATAAAACCCCCTGATTTTTATTCAATTAGATTATGAAAAATTTAATGTTCCATCGAATCGAAAATCACAGCTCAATCTAATGATATCCCCAACCGGCACACTAACAGATTGCCCCGTAATCCATAGATCGCCAGAGTAATAGTGGGTATTATCAATATAGAATTTGATATCTGTCAATTTTGTTCCATTGAGCATTGCATTATGAATAGCGAGCTGGTTCGTATCCGAAGGATCAAAGAAGAATTCAGCCCTCCCAGTATATTCATGCAGACCAGAGACATATTTTTTGGCATTATCCTGAAGAGATGTCGTCTCAAGCCAATCACTCCGCATATCGATTGAAAAATTCTGAACTAGGGCAACCACCGATGTTCCCTTCATAATTTTTCCTAAGCGTCCTACCTTTACACCCATCTTTTAACTTACCTCCTTTTGTTCTTTTTGTAAGGCTTCGAAAAATAAATTTTCGAGCCATGAAAAAATACCTTTTATTTCCTCGCCAGTCTCAAGATCAATCAATTTTGTGTGAGAGTCTGGCCCTTCCCTTTCAAACCTGAACCACATAAGAAGAAATTTTTTTAATTTATCTGTTTTACAGTTAAATATAGATTAAATTCTTTTAAATCAGAGTTGGGATCAAAAGAAGCCTCAACCCTATCAAGAGAAGTCCAAGCCCAATAGGTATTATTATCTTTATCATTAATTCTACTAATCACATCATCCATAAAATTATTATAATCTTCCCAATCTCCTTTGATTCTTCCCTTGATAATCAGATGATAATTAACCAGCATTGAATTCGAGCCCAACCCTGCGTATTCATAAGTATCCGCTTCCCCCTCATCAATAAACAATGCGGGCAAATTCAAATTTTCCTTATCCTCAAAATGATAAGTCCCCCGGTAGATAAAGGGTGAAGTTGAAAAATCGGGTTGCTCGATTTCATCCAAATAATTTTCATAAAAGCTGATAATTTCTTCTTTTGTCGCCATAATTAATGATCAATCCTTCTGTATCTTTCAATCACTTCTCGGGAGATTAAAGAAAGTCTGTTCTCATAAAAAGCAGCACTTCCATCAGCGAAAGATTTGCTCGATGTTCCGAGAGTATCAGTGGATTTAAAGAGAATGCCTGCAAGCTCTATGCATACCTGTTCCAGATCATAGGGGGAAGTTGTATAGCCGCCCTTATACACAACTTTTATGGTTTTATTTCCTCTAATAAAATTTCCCGCATCAAATTTTAAAATCCCGCTTTCTTCATCAACCGTATATTCACTCGAATCAAGAAGTGTATCCGCACCAAATTCTCTACCCGGATCCTCATATACGGCTACAATTTCAGAAACTGGATAATATTTGAGTCTGATGCTTGAAGTTCCTCCATCGTGGTATTCAGTAACCGTCTGAAGTTCACCATTTGAATTTAGATTTTTAAATTTCCTATTGCATAAAGATTCAATAACCAAAGTTGCCCGGTTAATCAGTTCTTCGAGCAGTGAATCATGGGAATTATCCTCAATATCAAGATACCTCTTTAAATTCGCAACCGTTGTAAGAGCATTCATATTTAATGGCATTTCTTTGCTCCTATTCTTTCTCTACCTCGGCCACTACAGTTAGGGGAACATAACTCCAAACAATCCCATTGACATAAGCAGAATCATAAACCACAAGGGGGGCCTCATATTCTCCCGGGGATAAATTCTGAGTCCCGAGGAAAAATCTCACCTCCCCCGTGCTATAACCGGTTTTTCCCCAACGGATTGGATCAGTATCTGAATTATTTGAAGCTATTGTTATATCCCCGATGGTAATTGTCATCTTGGTCACGCCCGAAAGATCAGCCGGTTCATTGTTTAGATACAAAATTAGACTGAATATATTATCATGGCCGAGATAAATATATTCTCTTGTCATATCCTAACTCCTTAAGTTGGATCTGCGATCTCATCATCGAAGGCTGGTATGGTCACAGTATTCCCCGCATAAAGTTGCTGAGAGGTACAAGTCGTAACCAGCAATAATTTAGAATTTGTTGAGTCAGAAATAGCCACATGAGTTGCCGTCCCGCTATTGGTAATATTAACCCCCGTGTGCTGGTTTGAAGTGATTTTCCTTCCGCTTGTATCTCCATTGGTGGGTCCTGTAAAATCAGAACTTGAAATGGTCTTTATTGCCAGCATATAAGTTGATGTGGCCTCTGTGTAATTTGCGGGCTGCTGAGAACAGACTGAAATCCGAGTCGCATTATTCTTGATATAGTTGAGTGCAGCATCCAGAACATCATCATGTATCCATTTTGCCATTTTCTTTACCTCCTAAATTAAAATCAAAAAAATGGATTATTTTTTTTACTTCTAATACTATATCGGGCTGTTTTTCGCCCGATCCCTTACATACTCTGCATTCCCCTGAAAATTCAGGATCAATGCCCTCGCCATTACATCTTAGACATTTCTCCATATCATACACCCCTTAATCTCATAAATATTGCTTGAACTTCTCTTGCTATATCTTTTTAGAATAGAAGAGGCTGAAGTATTAATAACTTCCCCCAATGTGCTGAAGGCCGTGCTGTCAAGAAGATGAAGGTGAATTAAACTTTGAAGGATTAATTGATGAAGCTGAGAGAGATTGATTGAATCAATTGAATGATTATGAAGAATATCTTGGACAATTAATTGAGCAATTTGGGAAAGATTGACTGAATCTAAATTGTGAGTATGAATTAAATTCTGGATTATTAATTGAATGGCCGTAGAAAGAATAACAGAATCTAAAGAATGATTATGATTTAAATCTTGTATGACCAATTGAAAAAGTTGAGAGAGATTAATGGAATCGAGTGTATGGTCATGAAGCAAATCCTGGGCTATTAATTGATGAAGCTGAGAAAGGTTGAGGGAATCGAGTGCGTGACTATGTATTAATTTTTGAATTTCTAAAGCTATGCCCGTTATTAATTCAATGTGGTCAAATAAAACATCATGTGCAAGCTCGTTAACCGTTAAATAATGTTGTTGAATTAAATTTAAAGCCTCTAATCCATGACCATTTATCAATTCTTGCAATTCAAGATAATGTTGCTGGGTTAATGATGGAACCTCTATCCCATGTTGATGCAATAGCTCTTGAATCTCTAATTCTAATTCTATTACATAAATTGGCCAATAATTATCTTGCCAATAATTTTTAGGCCAATAATTTTTATTCCAATATCCATTATTCATTATGTGCCATCCAATGTAACAGAGGTTCTATTCCCATTTCCATCAACTGTAGCAGAGATTCTATTTTTATCGTCAGCTACATTTCTAAAATAAATCGTATTCGTTCCCCCACCACTGCTCTTGAGAGCCAATGCCGAAAGCATTATCCTCAAGACATGAACCAACTTCAAACTACCTTCCACGGCATAATCAAAGATATCAGAGACCAATGAGCCGAAACTGGTTAAAGTCCTTGTTGTATATTCCCAAACTTGCTGAGCAGTTAAAGTGGAACGCGAGGATATTGAGGCATCAAGATAACCTGCCTTAGTATCTGTCCAAACTGTATTAGAAAGAGCCGTTGATGCTGGTGCTCTTGAACTGATACTTGTATCTAAATTGGGTAAATTATCAAGATAACCAGCTCTTGTAGAAGTCAAACGACTCAGTAAAGTATCAACATCGTCATTTAAGGCAGAGTTGCCATAGGTAGCATTGCTGACTATAGCATAAGCATCGCCAGTCTGTGGATAGTCAGTATATACCTGAACACCCACAGATATTGCATTTGAATTGACAAAAGTAAAAATAATATGGTCTCCGTTAGTTTCAGATTGGGTTGGTTGATAAACCCACTCACCATTGCCTTTATGTGTTACAGTTCCAGAACCAGTTCCCTGTGTTCCTCCATCAATTGTTACATAAACTGTAGTTGTGCCTGATGTTACATCAGAACCATCTGTTTTATTTATTAAATGTGCTGAAACGACCTGATTTGCTACATTCTTTTTCATAGTATTGCTCCACTTCCTATAAATACATTACTTTGTTTAGCCCATGCGGGATTGAATGAAGGAGCTTCTTCGGTGACATACCAATATTTTCTGTAGACTGGAATCTCTAAATTACAGAATGGATTAAGATAAAGTTCCTGAATTTCTGAAGAAGAAAGAGCTCTATTATAAACTCTCACATGATCAATAATAATATTTGAGTACATATCATAGAAGGGATATGCACACAATACTAAACTTTGATCATTTGCAACAATTGGATCCCCAACAGTTTGTGAATCTTGGTATAAACCATTTTTATAACCATACACCTCGGACTCACCTTCTTTTTTGACAATTGCAATTTGAAACCATTCGTCAGTACTCCAAGGAATTGTCAAATTGCCAGTATAACTTCCACCAGAAGCCAAAAAAACGAATGTGGATCCATCCACTACTTCTAAACTCCAACCTGAATTAGCATTCCAAGAAAGATTTGGCTTTTTCGTAACTATTCTATCGTTTTGACTATAAGATAAAATCCTCAAATTAGCTACAAAAGTCAATGAAGGGGGAGCTAAACATTGACTGTAATCTGTAATACTAATAATATCATTTACTCCATCGCACTTTAACGCAACTCCAAATTTTTCACTACACCAACCAGAATTAGCATTAAAATTGAAGTCACTTAAAAGGCCCATATGCCCTTTAGGTGAAAGATCATATAATTTTGTACCTGCTCCTTCATTAAAAATTAAGAAAAGAATTAACCCTTGGCTTAATGGATGCTCTGGAATAAGTCTTGGTCTCCACTCAAATCTTGGTTTAATAAACCTATTGGGCTTAGAAATTATATGGCTCATTACACACCCTGCTCATTGTGTCTTCTGTATTTCAATGTATTACCACTTGAAGCCAAAGCAGCCCCACTCATATTTCTGAGGCTAATTTTAAATTTTAATGGTGGAATAGGAATATTAGTAATCACAATTCTGCTTGACTGAGTTACTGATGCCTCAAGTGGAAATATTGCATCGGGTGGTTTATCCCCCGAAGAACCATCAGGCTCTTTTTCAAAGTTAGTTCCATCCAAACTGTAAGTAAAATAAGCCGCACAGTAGGGCGAACCAGAACCGGGTGTAAAACTGGCTAAATACAATTCCAAATCAATAAATAAATAAAGCCCGTTTTCATTGTCTATAGCCGAAGAAATAGCAAATGAACCATTTGCCAATGAATTCAATTCTGTGCTTAGTGCCGTTGCTATGGTTTCAGGTTGTGTCCATTTAAAGGTTGCCATATTACATCCTCCTTGCTTTTGCTACATCTTCCCATGTGATTGAAGTTCCAGCTCCGAAAAGCTCCTCAGCTCGACTTCCATTTCTCTTTAATAAATTAATAAGATTTGCCCTTGTTGTCGTTCCGGTTCCAAAAGCAGCTTGAAAGGCAGCCCTTGTATTTGCTCCTTTCAAATTAACCTGCCCCATTGCTAATATGAGTCTTATCCGCTCCTTCTCCTGGGTCGTAAGTGCTGCCCACTCTTCTGGAACAATGCATTCAAAAACCTCATAGGCATTTACAAGCTCACGGTCTATTTTAATATTATTTCTAACTTCATTAATCAATTCTGCAAGTTTCCAGTCCTGCCCGTTTTCCCAATAAATTGTATATCCGTATCCTCTGGGGTCATTTACAAATTCATTTTTTAAAGTGATATAATCAATGGCCATAAATTACTCCTTTAATTAATATATTTCCTCTCTACTTCTTTTAAAATTTCATAAAGCCTCAAACCCGCCTTCTCCCATGTAAATTTATTTCTCACTCTTTCAGAAGCCTTTTTCCCCTTCTGCAGTGCTTCTTTATAATTCTTGACCACATAAACCATGCGGTGAAAAATATCGAAAGGATCGGGGAAGGGGCATGAAGTTTTTAAATTATAGTGTGGCAAATCAATCTCTTTTAATTCCCATTTCACGGTATAACCCACATAATCATCAAAAAAATCTGCAATCCCCGTATGCCTGGGTGCAATACATGGCAATCCCGTTGACATTGCCTCCACGAGGGTAAGCCCCCAACCCTCGCCCCGGGAAGGCAAAACAAAACAATTTGCTGAATGATAGAGATTCACCATTTCTTCTATGCTTATATTTCTTGAATCAAAAATCACATTGCCCCTTACTTCAAATCGATCTGTCATCGTGGTTTTGAGGTATATCTCGATCCCCGGCACATCTTTAACCATCTGGCAAATAAAAGCCATCTCTTCATATCCTTTGCGTGGATTTGGAGCGCCAACCCACAGGAACCGAAATGGCTTTCCATTCTGCGGAAATTCTCTCTTCTTATATTTGAATATCTCTGTATCGCACCCTTCCTGGCAAACCTCTATCGGCTTATCAACATATTTTTGATGAAGCCTTTTATTGTGTTCACATGGCACAATAATAAAATCCGCCTGCTTTAATCCTTCGACATAATTTCGAGGCAAATCCTCAGTTTCCCACATGGTGAAAAGAACATTAAATTTATCGGGGACTCTTTCATAATTGTATGCCTGAAGTATGGCCAAAGATATCTTCGCATTTTCATCAAATTCTACATATTTAGAAATCTCTTTCTTCATAATCCTATTATGAATGCTATACCCATAACTATTGCCGATGCCCATGTAATCTGTCGCCCAATGGATCTTCATTTTTTCCAGAATGAAATATCACCATCCATAAAAAATTTTGTATATCCTCGATTTATTAATATTTCATCTGGCCTCTTCTCTAAAATATGAGTCCAATAATAATTATTCCAATCAGATGAAAATGGACAATCAATATAGATATACCGCAAGTTTAATTTATTAAACAGCTTCTCAATCTCATGATACTTCATGTGCTCAAGCACATGGCTGAAAATGCCAACGTTATATTCCCCTTCAAACTCATATTCCTGAATTGGTTTGTTCAGGTCAATGGGATAATATTTTGAATCTTTGTGGTTTGAATATTTTAAGGCATTATCGCATATCTCATAATTGTCCCATCTTACAATCTCGGGGATCATTGCAATCATTTTGCAGGCAAGCTCTCCGTCCCAACCCCCCAATTCAAAGACAATCAGTTTTCTTAACGATGAAGAGCAGAAATTGAAAAACATTAAAACTCTGTCAAAGTTAAAATGCCTTTGCATGGGGAAATAAGAATAAAGAAAATTATAGAATGATTTCAGCTCATCAAAACTCATGCGGTCGTATTCTTTTCTAAATTTGTTAAAAACCTCTACGAAATCCATTCTTCTTTCAATACATCCCCGATAATTCTTGCAGGGATTCCTATTGCAATCTTACCCGCAGGCACATTTTTTGTTACTATCGCTCCAGCTCCCACAAGAGCATTCTCTCCAATAACAACTCCGGACAGTATAATTGCCCCCGAACCGATTCTTGCATAATCCCTTATTTCAAAAGGTTCGGGCTTAAATTCTTTTCTTCTAAAAACCATTTTTCTATCGTTTACCCCAATCACCCCGGCGCCGATAAAAACCAATCTCCCAATTTTTGCCCCTTTTGTGATATGGCATTGAGGCATAATATGAGTTCCCTCTCCGATTTCTGACCATCCTTCAAAAACACACCCATGCCCGATTACACAATTATTCCCGATTTTTGTATAAGGCCTCATCATAACAAAATTTCCTATAAAGCAGTTATCGCCAATTTCACATCCTTCTTCTATCACAACATAATATCCCAACCTCACATTCTCACCGAACTTAACGCTTTCATGAATAGGACTATTCGGCATTAAATATTTCTTCACGACTCAGATTCCTCCAGGGATGGTCGTTAAATGGATATGGGTGCTCTATATTAATTTCTTCAATTCTAAAGAATAAGGGAAGATTTGAATCATTTCCGGTGGAAATATAACGATAAATAAAGTCTTTATCAGTGAATTCGCTTTTTTGATCATCATAATATTTTTTCTTTGCACTCTGAAATTTTTGAGTTCCGAGATTTCCATAATGAGTCCATCTCAATTTTTTAGAATCATGTGGGATATAAATTCTTTTATCTTTATAAAATGAATGATTATAAATATATCTATCTTTTGAATCTTTTACGGCCGTATGGTTATTGCCATAATGATAACCCTTGAACCACCTGTAAGCTCTTTCATGATAAATACCATTTACCATCCAGTTATCAAAAATATCATAAAAAACCTCAAAGTTATGAAAAGCTTCTCGGGGCGGATCATAAATCAGAATATGATTGAAATCCCCGATAAAATCCCAGAAGGGGAACATAATCTCAAGAATATTCTCATTCACCTCTCGAAGTAGAGTAATAGCTTCTGGATACCAAGCCTCATCCGAGCCCATAAAAACCAACCAGTCGCCCTCATCTGCTATGCTTCTCATCAGATAAAGCACATAATCAGAGATAAATTCTTTATCGGGAACTTTACCTAAATTTTCATATATAATTTTATTTTTATAAGGCGACTGATTGATAATTTGCTCAATCCTATCTGTTCGAACAAGATTGCGATTAGGGCCGATATAGGTTTCAAGCACAATCATGCTATCTACAAGTGGACTTATATTAGCTAAAGTATATTCAAAAAATGGCTCATTGCAAAAAGTATAAGTTGCAGCTATAACCTGACTCATAATAATTTCATGGCCTCATTATAAATTTCCTCAGCATTAAGGGATCTGATGCAGTCCCCGCCTATTTGCTTTTGAGGTTTCAGATAGCATTTTGACATTACATTATCCCCGCATGGGAAATTGGGACAATCCACTTGAGAGGGGAATAAAGCTTTGACTTTAGGATAATAAGCCACTCGTAAATAAGGATTGATGTTCCCGAAAAGCGCAATGCATGGCTTATTGAAAGTCGCTGATATATGGACTGCCGAACTATCGGGGGCAATAATTAAATCTGATAAATAACATATTGCTATTAATTCACTTAAATCTGTTTTGCCGATAAGATTAATCCCAAAATCAAAGAATAAATGCCTATATGCTTTGAACCAATCTTCTATCCCGCCCAGCCAGATGATTTTAAATTTCCTGTCATCAAATAATTTTCCAATCTTAACCATTTCTTCTGGGGGATAAGTTCTGATAGGTGTAGCGCAGGATATTTGAACTGCAATGTATTTAAAATTGGGATCATAATTTATTTTTTCTTTGGCTTGCTCGATCCATTTTGCTTTCAAATCAACCATGACTGTTTTTTTGTGATAAGGGGGATCGATCCCGAGCAATTTCTCAAAAATATCAATTCGGTTTTCTGTCATGTATATCTCATGCTTCAGCCTTCCACCAACCACTGGGCTTTCAACACTTCCAATCAGATTAAAAATCCGTTTGAAATTCAAAATCCCGAGAGCAATTCCTTCCATTGCCTTTTTGATGCTCAACACTCTGAAAAAGATTTTTAAATCTTTGAATAGATCAATATATTGCTGAAAAGTCGCAAGGGTGATCCTCGATCCCGGATAGCGATTAATAA